>JBJMGO010000328.1:0-7773 GCA_045807825.1 Pyrinomonadaceae bacterium
TCGCGCTTCAGCCAATTATTGATAGCCTCGACCTCGCCGGCCACGACTTCGAGGCCGCTTAGCAAATGATCGAGGCCAAATACGAGCAAAGTATCGCAATCGTCAAGAATTCGTTCATCGATCGGCAGAAAATAGCCGGCCTGATCGACGCGTTGAAAAACAGCCACGGGATGCCCGGTTACTTCGCCGACGGTCTTTTGGAAACGGAGCGCCGAAATATGAAATAGCTCGAGCGTTCCTTCAATACCCTGCGGAAACATGTCCGTCTGGTATTGCGGGGTTTCGTAGGCGGGCCAGAGGACTTTTCGGACGTCCGTCATGGTGGAAAAACGGTTTTCCATTGCAGTCTGGGAACGCTGCGATTCCCATGGGTAGCTCCACGTCCAATAGATGCTCACGCGTCGTTTGCCGGGCGTGTACGGGCGGTTGATGTGGTCCTGGTTATAGGTTCGCGCCGGTGACTTTTTTGAACTCATTCGATTGCCTCCTACTGCAGCTGATCGAGCATGGCAGAAAATGCGTGCTTCATATTGAGCGCCTTCTTGATCTCGTCAGCGCTGACGAATGGATACTCTCCATACTCTAGGAAGCTCGGACGGTGATGCTCGCGTACGAAGCGTACAAACGCATCGGGATTTGTCCTCCAGTCCTCTGGAAAACCTTCCAGGTTCTCGAATACCGTGCTAAGGCCTGTCGCCGAAAAGATAGCGACTGCATCCTCGGTATATTTATCGAAATCGGTGTCGAATATCCCCATGTACTGGAAGTAAGTGTCACCGTCAATGTCGAAAAGATTCCACCGCAGATAATGGAGCTTTAGTACATGGAGAAGATCGGGCGTTGCCCCGACGCCGGTCTCGATATTGCGCGCATACTCGTAAAAATTCGCCTCGCTGCCAGGTTTGATCTTCGCGATAATGGAGAATCCGTAACATGAAGGGCTTCGCGGGAAGATCGGTCCCCATTTACCTTGTTCGAGCTGAGAGTGGTCGGCAGGTATTGCTAATGCGATCGGTTTTAATTCCATCCGTAACTCCTGTTTAATAGAGGGGTCTTGTCGCTTTTTTTGAGCGGGATCAATAAAACGAGGATGTGTCCAAAGTGGGCATTGCGTAACTGTCACTATTGACAGGTCAAAACATCGGTACTGTTCTCCCGAGTGCAGGGACGGATCGGAAACGCTAAAAAGAAGTGAATTGGCCAACGGTTTAAGACGGTTCTTGTCATGAAAACACTGATCAAAAAAGGAAGGGTCGTTACGGCAGTCGATGATTACGTTGCGGACATTTTTATCGACGGCGAGACGGTGACGACCATCGGGAAGTCCCTCGATATGCAAGCCGATAGAGTGATCGACGCCTCGGGAAAGCTCGTGATCCCGGGCGGTATCGATCCACACACGCATATGGAGCTGCCGTTTGGCGGGACGTTCGCGTCGGACGACTTTTTTACCGGTACGCGTGCGGCGGCCTTTGGCGGGACGACGACGATCATCGATTTTGCGGTGCAGACCAAGGGCGAATCCATGACCTCAGGCGTCGACGCATGGCACAAAAAGGCTGAGGGCAAAACCTGCATCGACTACGGCTTTCACCTCATTACGACCGAGTTTGAGGACGGTGATGAAAAGGAGATGGGCAAGCTGATCGACGAGGGAATTTCGTCCTTCAAATTATTCATGGCATATCCGGGCGTGTTTCTGGCCGATGACGCGACGATCTTTCGCGCGATGAGCGCGGCGGGAGCACGCGGCGGTCTGATCTGCATGCACGCCGAGAACGGCATCGTCATTAACGAGATCATTAAACGCTTTCTCGCCGACGGTCGCACCGCTCCGAAGTATCACGCTCTAACGCGTCCGACGATCGCCGAGGCCGAGGGCGTGCACCGCGCGATCGCTATCGCGGAGATGGCCGAGTCACCTGTTTACATCGTTCACCTCTCGTGCACGGATGCGCTGAATCAGGTCAGGCAGGCGAGAGATCGCGGCATTCCGGCATTTGCGGAGACGTGTCCGCAGTATCTATTCCATTCCATCGATGATTACGGCGACGGCTGGGACGGTGCGAAGTACGTCATGACGCCGCCCTTGCGCGAAAAGCACAACCAAGCCGAGCTGTGGAAAGGCCTCAAGATGGACGACCTACAGGTGATCTCGACCGACCATTGTCCCTTCTGTATGAAGGAGCAAAAGGAGCTCGGCCGCGGCGACTTTTCAAAGATCCCGAACGGTGCTCCCGGAGTCGAGAACCGCATGAATCTCATCTACAACGGCGGCGTTGCAGAGGGTCGTATCTCACTTAACCGTTTTGTTGAGCTGACCTCGACAGCCGCGGCAAAGATGTTCGGACTCTTCCCCAAAAAGGGCACGATAGCCGTCGGCTCAGATGCTGACATCGTGATCTTTGACCCCGATCCGGAGCACACCTTTGGCGTCGAGGCCGAGCACATGAATGTCGACTACAGTTCTTACGAGGGCTGGAAAGTAAAGGGCAAGGTCGAGACAGTTCTCTCCCGCGGCCGCGTAATCATCGAGAACGGCGACCATCAGGGCAAGGCCGGCGACGGACAGTTCCTAAAACGTGGCGAGTGCGTAAAGGTATAAGAATGGACGAATCTTACGAGGTCAGATTCAGCGGCGATCATATACATGTTCAGTTGACACCTGAGCATGAGTTCGATCCCTCCGGCTCAGCTGAGATCTGGGCGGAGATAAAGCGATTGTGCGAGCAGCACGATACTTGCCGAGTCTTGGTCGAGGGGCACTTTCCCAAAGGCGAGCGTTCGACACCCGAGATCATTGAGGCCGGCCAGCGGACGGCTACGGTGCCGCATCTATGGCTGGCCTTCCATGTAGAAGATCACGTACCTAACGAGCGAAGCGAGCTTTTTGAAGCTATCGCCGGAGCCAAGGGCGTTCGCGTTAAGCATTTTGCCGATCGCGAACACGCCCTCCAATGGCTCCGCCATAACTCCCCGAGCTAGAAACCTCCGTCGCCGTCACCGTCCTCATCTGCAGGTGAACGCACCGGGATCTGCCCTTGAATGAGCGGGGCCCCGGCTGCATCGAGTGCTCTCTCATAAGCGGGCAGGTCGATGTCGATCAACTTCCTCAAGCGAGTCAACAAAGGTGCGAACTCGGAACTTGCGAGCTCGTATTGCGTGATCTGCGTCTGCGACGGGCGCTGGGTAGAGAGCCGAATGCGATCTGCGACATAGCTGACGCGGTCGTTGATCGATGGCGGCGGAGTGTCGGTGTTCTCGCGGCCACCGCGAAGTGCATTGATTATCGAGTCGATCTCATTATCGAGACGCTCACCCTCAGCAAGCAGCTTCGAGTTATCGACAGGAGCCTCCTGAGCAGAACGTCGCAGCAGGCCGATGCGCGACTTTGCCTCGCTAGCGGCTGCGGTCGCACCGCCCACGGAACGCTGCAGATTAGCGACATTTCGCTGAAAATCAGACAGTGCCTGCAGATCTGCAGGCGAGATCCTCTCGCGACCCTCCACGTTTACCGTGAAGGACTGGGAGCCCGGAACCGACGTCGTAATGCCATTCGCGCGCACGGCCATCGAGACGTTGTACTTGCCTGGCATTACGAGCGGACCTTGCGGAGCTCCAAAGCCAAAACCGCCTTCTTCCTCACCGCCGCCGCCACCGCGTCCACTGGCAGGTTGGCTGCGCACGATCGGCGGCGTGTACCGAAGGTCCCACGTAGCGCGCTGTAGTCCTGCACCCGCGGGTGCGGTCATTCGGCGAACGACCTTGCCCTCAGAGTCGGCCACCGTAAAGATCACCGCCGGTGGCTGCTCCTCGGACTCCTTGCGGAGCTCCTCGATAGATGGATAGTGTATGGGTTGCTTTTCACGCTCCGCACGCCGCTCAGCATCTTGCCGCTTTTGCTTGAGTGTCTTTGGAGCCTCTTTGAGGAAATATGTAAACGTCGCTCCGTATGCCGGATTTGGTGCCGTGTAGAAGGACGATCCCTGAAAGCCTGTGAAAGCCGCATTCGAGCGGATGTACATCAGTGCGTCGTGCACTGGGAAGAGAGTCTGTGGTGCCTTCGTCAGCGTGTCACGCGTCGCATTCCGCAGCGGCGTGTAGTCGTCGAGCACGTAAAACCCGCGTCCAAAGGTAGCAACAACGAGATCGTTCTCGATACGCTGGACCGCGATGTCCCGGATTGCGATCGTCGGCAGGCCGCCTTTCAATTGCACCCAGCGTCCACCGCCGTCCTGTGTAAAGAAAAGGCCAAATTCCGTGCCGACAAATAGCAGGTTTGGATCGACGCTGTCCTCAGCGATCGCGTAGAGTGAGCCGCGCTCGGGCAGCTTGCCTGTGATCGATGTCCAAGTGCGGCCTTTGTCGGTGCTCTTTACAATGTATGGCTTAAAGTCGCCATTCTGATGGTTGTTATAGAGGGCATAAACGGTGTTCTCATCGTGCCGCGACGCAAGGACGCGGGTGACGTAGGAGTTCTCCGGAATGCCCGCAATGCGATCGACCTTACGCCAGCTCTTGCCGTCATCCTCGGTGATCTGAAGAAGTCCGTCATCGGTGCCGACGTAGATCAGGCCCGCTTTTTTCGGTGACTCCGACAGAGCAGAAGCGTTGCCGTAGAGAGCCGTCGATTGATTCTTTGCGATCGCGTCCGGACCCCAGATCTTGCCCATTACCGGCAGAGAATTCCGGTCCAGATGCCGCGTAAGATCGCCGCTGATCGCGGTCCAATCGTCGCCGCTGTTGTCGCTCTTAAAGAGCTTGTGCCCCGCAAAGTACAGCCGCGTGTGCGAATGCGGGCTGATGATGAAGGGCGTGTCCCAGTTGTAACGCTCGGACTCGACGTCCTTGCCCTCGATCGGATCCACATCGACTCGTTCGCCATTCGCCTTGTTAAAGCGGACGATGCCGCCATTCTGGCTCTCCGCATAGACGATGTTAGAGTCCGTGGGATCCACGACCGAGTGAAATCCGTCGCCGCCCGCCGTCGCGTACCATTCACTGTTGGTGATGCCGCCCTGATTGCGGGTCTTTGCAGGGCCGCCCAATGAGTTGTTGTCCTGCGTCCCACCGTAGACGTGGTAAAAGGGCACGTTGTTGTCCACGTCTACGTCGTAAAACTGTGCAACTGGAAGATTCGCTTTAAAGTTCCAGTTCGCACCACGATCGAGGCTTTCGTACACGCCGCCGTCGCAGCCGACGAGCATGTAATCCGTGTCCTTTGGGTCGACCCAGATAGCGTGGTTGTCTACATGCTTGAGCTTCTCGCCAAGCGGCCGCTGCGTGCGCCCCGCATCGTCGGAGACCTGAAACACGACATTCGGAATGTAGATCCGATCTACGTTCTTAGGATCCGCGAGGATCTGCCCGTAGTACATGGCCTGCGCGATGCTCGGGCTGGTGCGCTCCCACGTCGCACCGCGGTCGTTTGAACGGAAGATCCCGCTCGCCGTGCCGGCAGCCTCGACGGTGGCGTACACCACGCTGGTGTCGACAGGGGAAACCGAAATACCGATGCGCCCAAGGTCGCCGGCAGGCAGTCCGCCGCGGACCTTGGTCCATGTATTACCGCCGTCGACCGAGCGATACATTGCACTCTCGGGCCCGCCGTCGATCAGCGTAAAAAAGTGTCTGCGACGCTGCCAGGTCGCCGCATACATGATGTCAGGATTGCTCGGGTCGAATGTGACCTCCGTAGCGCCTGTGTTCTCGGTGCCGGGAATGACGGCCTTCCACGTCTTTCCGCCATCAGTTGTTTTGTACAGACCCCGCTCGCCGCCCGGCGACCAAAGCGGTCCTTGTGCCGCGACAAAAACGACGTTGCTGTCACGAGGATCGATGGCAATACGGCCGATGTGCTCGCTGGTCTTTAACCCGACATTCCGCCAGCTCTTGCCGCCGTCATCCGAGCGGTAGACGCCGTCGCCGTAGGCAACGCTTCGCTGTGCGTTGTACTCGCCGGTGCCAACCCAAACCGTCGATGGATTTTTGGGGTCCAAGGCGATCGCACCGATCGAGAACGAGCCTTCGTTGTCGAATACAGAGGTCCACGTCGTGCCGCCGTTAACCGTCTTCCAAACGCCGCCCGAGGCGACCGCTACGTAAAACTTTTTACGGTCAGTCGGGTCTACAGCGAACGCGATCACGCGGCCGGATGTAACGGCCGGCCCGATCGAGCGAAACTTCAGCCCGTTATAAACTCCTGACCCAGTCGGGTCCGGGGTCGGACTCGCAACCGGACTTGCGGTCGGACTTGGCTCGGCCGACGGCGTTGGAGCCGTACTTACGGTAGGGGACGGAGCGGGCGTCGGCCGCTCACGCTGGGCAAAAACTGACGCAGCAAGAGCTGCAAAAATGCACACGAAACCTATCAGGTTGCGACGAATATTCACGATCAATGACTCCTTGAACAAAAGAATGGCAGTAGAAGGAATTATGAGGTCTGTGGCCTGGTTTTAACAAGGCGTCAGGCGGGTAGCAGCCGTTTGCTGGACCGTCAGACAACTACGCGACGGCAGGCTCGCGGGTTTCGGTAAAGAGCTCTCGCTCATACCGCTTTCGTAAGCGAAGGCTATATCTTTCGACCACAAAGTAGGAGATCAATACACACGCGGTAAAGCCAAGGATGTTGAGCGGGAATGTGAAGAGTCGGGAGGGCGTCTCCGGATTTAAAAAGGGCTGCTGCCAGAGATAGATCGAGTAGCTCATCATTCCGATGATCACCATCGGCTGCCAATTGAGCAGGCGACCAGTCGCGTCGGAGCTGCGTGTCACAAAACGATCGATCATTAAGGCCATCAGCAGATTGTTGGCGCTGTAAAGCACGCCAAGATTCTGACCCGTGTAGTCGATCTGGCTGTTGATCAAAAATATAAGCGGCGGCAGGGCGATCAATAAACGCGAATTAAGGAGCCGCATGTATGAGCTCGAGCTGTGCAGACGGTTTCGCAGGAGAGCGAGTAGGCAGCCTGCGGCCAGCGTATCGAGATTTGCGTGAAATCCTTTCGTCAGCCATATCGGCTGCAGATCGGCAAAGACGGAATGATCGACGACACGGAGGACGGGACAAAGAACAAGTACGAGCCCAAGCAGCACCGTCATCTTTCGCGGCCCGACAAAGGCCAGAATTCCCGGGAAGATCAGATAAAACTGCTCCTCAACTGACAGCGACCATGCGTGATCGATATCCCACTGCTCCGGATAAATGTAGTCGCTGGTGTAGGTGAGCGCGGGCAACAGTTGCCGGGCGGTGATAAGCACCTTACCGAGCATCGCTAACGCTGCTAGCACGAGCAGAAAGAAGTAGTAAGGCGGGAATATCCTCAGAGTACGCCGGTAGTAGAACCGCAGCAGATCGAGGCGTCCATTCGCCTGCATCTCACCGGCGATGATCCCGGTGATCAAAAAACCGGAGATCACAAAAAAGATCCTCACACCTAAGTCACCTATATTCGCCGCCGGCTGAATACGCATTCCGAGCAGCACGTGACTCGCGATCACAAGAATGATCGACACGGCTCTTAGCCCGTCGAGCGACGGTATGCGTCTGTGTACGTGAGTGCTCAAAACGACGGAGATCTGATAGCGGTACAAAGTCTGATTGCGAGGCAGATTCCATCGACGGGCTGGTGAGTTGGTGTATAATTCGGCGCAGTTCTCCACTAATTCCGCCAAAATTCATGAAACGCTGTCCCGATTGCCGACGCGATTACTACGACGACAGTTTGTCGTACTGTCTCGACGACGGAGCCGCGCTGCTCGACGGCCCCGCCA
>JBJMGO010000329.1:0-2119 GCA_045807825.1 Pyrinomonadaceae bacterium
ACAGCCAAGCTGGGTGACCTTGGCGCAAAGTTCTCGTACGAGACATTCGAGGACATTTATCTCCATCGAGGCGGTTTGCTCGACCTGCGGCCCGCGGTCCTGCGTCTTAGAAAAACCGAGCAGCGGACCACGCTCACCTATAAAGAGAAGCTCGTCTCCGACAGCGAGTTCAAACAACAGATCGAATTTGAGACCGACGTCTCTGACGTCGAGGCGATGGAGAATATCATCGAGCGTCTCGGATACAAGCTCGCGCTCGTTTACGAGAAGCATCGCAAATCATGGCACCTCGGCAACGTCGAGGTCGTGCTCGACGAGCTTCCGTTTGGCTATTACATGGAGATCGAGGGGCCGAAAGAGGACATTCTCAAGGCCGAGAAACTCCTCGGAGCCGACGAGCTCGTCCCCGAATCACGAGGCTATCCCAGACTGACGCTTAAGTTTGGCAAAGAGAATAAGGGCGGCGTGATCGAGTCGCGCTTCGCCAAAAAGACCGCAGCCTAGGCAGGCGTTTCCTTGCCGACAAAGAACATCTGAGAATCAAAACCGTGAGAATCGCGTGTCGCGACCTTGGTGTACGTGCCGTCGGGGTGCAGCACATGGGCGTTGACCTCGTCCCTTAGATAAGCAGGGAGCACCGTGTCACGGATGTACGCTGCGATATCGGGATCGCGTATCGGCGTGATCACCTCGACCCGACGATCGAAATTGCGATTCATGATATCGGCGCTGCCGATATAGATCTCCTCGTTATCGCCGCCGCCATTTGCGAAGTACCAAATTCTGCTGTGCTCGAGAAATCGCCCGATGATCGAGCGGACGCGAATGTTCTCTGAGAATCCTTTCACTCCCGGACGCAGGCTGCAGATGCCGCGGATGATGAGATCGATCTCGACTCCAGCCTCGGACGCGGCATAAAGCTCATTTATCACCTGCACGTCGGTAATGCTGTTGCACTTGATGATGATCCGCGCTTTCTTGTCGCCTTTCTTGTGTTTAGTTTCGCGCCGGATCAGCTCTATAAGGCGCTTGCGCAAGTTTAGCGGCGCCACGAAAAGCCGCTTGTACTGATCGTGCTGCGAGTAACCCGTCAGGAAATTGAACAGACTCGTCGCGTCCTCACCCATCTCTTCGTCGGCCGTCAGCAAGCCGAAATCCGTATAGATGCGGGCGGTCATTCGGTTGTAATTGCCGGTCGCGACATGCACGTAGCGAACTAGCTTCGACTTCTCCCGTCGGACAACAAGGCACACCTTTGAATGTGTCTTTAACGTGCTGATGCCGTAGACGACGTGTACGCCCTCATTTTCCAGGCGCCGTGCCCACTCGATGTTGTTCTCCTCGTCAAAACGAGCCTTGAGCTCAACCAGCGCAGTCACCTGCTTGTCGAGACGAACGGCCCTGATAAGCGAGTCGACGATCGGTGAATCCTTGCCCGTGCGATAGAGGCAGATCTTGATAGCCTGCACGTCGGGGTCCTCCGCAGCGGCGGCGATAAAGTCCGTGACAGACGAAAAAGACGTGTACGGATGATGCACAAGGAGGTCGTGCTTTTTAATGACCTCAAACACACTGTCCTCTTTCCTGAGCCGGGCCGGGATCACCAGCGGGATGGGCTTTTCCTTGAGGTCCGATCGATCCAATCCGTATAGCTGCATCAGGTCCGGAATATCAATGAAGCCGTTTACCCGCTGAATGTCTTCGTGATCGACGCCGATCCCCTGCGCAAGGAGCTTGACCATCTTCTCCGGCATCTCAAACGCCACCTCGAGACGCACCGCAAAACGATCTCGCCGCCGCTGCAGCTCAAGCTCAAGGGTTCGGAGAAGATCGCCTGCCTCGTCCTCGCGAAGCTCGATATCAGCGTCGCGCGTAACTCGAAAGAGAAACGCCTCACTCGTTTTCATGTTCGGGAAAAGCTCCTGAACATTCGCCGCAACGACTTGCTCGAGCAGTGCGAACGCTCCGCGACGTCCATGTATCGGTATGAGCCTCGGCACGCTTGGCGGCAGCTTGATGCGAGTAAATCTCTTTTGCCGGAAAAGGTGCTTGAGCGCCGGATTCTTGACGGTGCGATCGGGCTCTATCCAGAGACCGAGATTGAGGCTCAGGTTTGAGA
>JBJMGO010000330.1:0-14941 GCA_045807825.1 Pyrinomonadaceae bacterium
CCCTTCACCTTGTCATTTCTCATGCTGAGATCCTTCAAAGACAAAGAACCCACTGTTGGCTCCGGCGTATTCATCGCCGACACCGCTCTCGTGATCGGTGACGTCGAGATCGGCGAAGATTCCAGCATATGGTTTGGGTCGGTCCTCCGTGGAGACGTGAATTACATCCGCATCGGAGCACGCACAAACATACAAGACATGACGATGATCCACGTATCGTCAAAGACGCACGCGACGATCCTTGAGGACGAGATCACCGTTGGCCATAACGTGACACTGCACGGCTGTCATGTGGAATCGCGATGTCTGATCGGGATCGGTGCGATCCTGCTCGATGGTGTGCGCGTCGGCAACAACTCACTTGTCGCGGCCGGGAGTCTGCTGACGCCGGGAACTGTAATTCCTCCACGTTCGCTAGTGATGGGCTCACCCGCTCGAGTGAAACGCGAGCTAACCGAAGACGAGATCGCCTACCTCGACCGCTCGTGGCGAAACTACGTTGAACTGAAAGAGCATTACCGCTAGACTCTGCGCAACCCATGCGGACGCGACGCAAACCAGTACTCCGACAGATCATAATATTCATTGCCGTAGCCTTGCTGCTCGTGCAGATACCTTTCGCCTATCGCGCCTATCAGCTCAGCTCCGTCGCGAAAAAGATCGCCTCAACAAACCCACAGCCGCCGATCACGATGCGTGCCGACGGCCTGCACGAGTACGTCGGCGTGATGCACGTCCACACCGTGCACAGCGGCGAGATCAGCGACGAATACGACGAGATGCTGGCGGCTGCGTGCGACAACCAGCTCGATTTTGTCGTGCTCACGGAGCACTATTCGGCGGCCTTTGACACATCGACCGCAACACTCAACGGGTGGTACGGCTCGACGCTTTTTGTCGCAGGAAACGAGGTGAATTCCCGTCCCGGCGATCGTTTTCTGATGCTGCCGGGCGGCAAGGAAGCGTCCGACTATCGCTTGATGCCGACCAATGATGTTGTCGACCACATTCACGCGACCAACGGCCTCGCGATCGCGGCGTATCCGGAGAAGTTTGACGCTTGGAACACGCCCTTCGACGGTATCGAGGTCGCCAACCTGAACACAATGCTCCGAGGCGTCGATAAGCCCGCCGCCGTACTCGACTATCTCTGGTCCGGGCATGTCGACCGACCGCTCGCTATCGCTCGATATTTCAAGCGTCAGAACGAGAACCTCAAACAGTTTGACTCGATCGCGGCGAACCGCCACATCGTGCTCACAGCCGGGATCGACGCGCATTCGGCGATCGGTTTTCACCTGCTCGGCGACGAACTCGGCGATCACCTCGTAGGTTTCAAGCTCGATCCATACACCTATATTTTCCGGCTCGCTCGGCTGCATCTGCTAAGTGACACGGCCCTTGACCGTGAGTCTCTGCTTGCGGCGATAAAGAGTGGAAGTTTCTTTGTCGCATTTGACGTTTTGGCCGACAGCCGCGGCTTTTCATTTGCCGCACAAAGCGGCGGCCAAACCGTGCAAATGGGCACCGAAGTGCCGTTTGCTCAAGGAATGAAACTGCACGCCTCATCGCCCGTGGCGGCAAGGATCGTCATTCTCCGGAACGGAGAGACCGTCGCACAAAACGGCAACACGGTAACGCTGTCTACCGACGTCACAGCTCCGGGCGAGTATCGCGTCGAGGTCTACCGCGAGGGTCTCGGTGCGGACTTTGATAACATACCGTGGATATTGTCGAACCCGATCTTCGTCAGATAGGTATTTCTATGAAGAAACTTGCGCTCGTCGTGACACTGATCGTCTCCTTCTCCTCCGTATTACTTGCCCAGAGCAACTCTGACGAAAAGAACGAGGTCAGCGTCTGGGGCGGCTACTCGCCTACGTCAACAACGTCCATCGGCGCAGTCGGTCGCGTGCCAAATGCGCACTTCGGAATGTTTGCCGTACGCTACGCGAGACGCCTGCACGACGGCGACAACGTGAAGATACGCTGGACGATCGACGGCATTCCGGCTGCATTCCTCAGCTATCCCGATTTCGAGATCAGCGGCACGCCGCCGGTCGCGAGATCGGTCCGGGAGAATCGATATGCGTGGGGCTTTACGCCTGCGGGAGTGCAGTTCAACTTTCGGAATAAGAAAAAGTATCAGCCCTTCGCCGACATCTCAGCGGGAATGCTTTTCTTCCACCACATCGTGCCGAATTTCGGTGGAACAAAGCTCAACTTCACGCCAGCTATCGGCGCCGGGCTGGAGATCGAGAATTCCAACGGCACATCCTTCACCGTTGGTTACAAATTTCTCCACGTATCTAACGCCAACCGCGGCACCTCCAACCCCGGTATTCAAAACAACCTGATCTACGTAGGCTACAAATTCCACGGCTGGTAGGCGTTAGGAGCTGACCGTAGCGATGGTTAGCTCGACCAAAGGAATTGTCAGCCTGGAAATCGCGATCGTTAGCGTGACCAAAGCAATCGTCAGCCTGGAAATCGCGATTGTCAGCGTGACCAAAGCAATCGTCAGCCTGAAAATCGCGATTGTCAGCGTGACAAAAGCAATTGTCAGCCTGAAAATCGTGATCGTTAGCGTAACCAAAGCAATTGTCAGCCTGGAAATCGCGATTGTCAGCGTGACGAAGCCGATCGGCAGCGTGGAAATTGCGATTGGCAACTAACCCACGACGACTTTAACTGCAATAGATTACTGGAGTTTGCTCAGCGACCGATGGAGTTTGCGGCCATTTGTGCCGATCAGTCTTCATCTGTGGTTAAATTCTTATCTTATGGCGAGCACCCAACCAGCCCGTGGAATGCGTGACTTTTTGCCCGCCGACGTGCGCAAACGCAACTACGTCATCGGCGTCATCAAGCAGGTCTACGAATCCTACGGCTTTGAGCCGCTCGAAACGCCCGCCGTCGAAAATATCGACACCCTCATGGGTAAGTACGGCGACGAAGGTAACCAGCTCATCTTTAAGATATTGAAACGGGGCGACAAGCTTGATGAAGCCATCGCGGAACGCGGAACTCCGAACTCGGAACTCTCTGATCTCGCCCTCCGATACGATCTCACCGTACCGCTTGCACGCGTGGTGGCAAACAACCGCAACGAGCTCCCAAAATTCTTCAAACGGTATCAGATCCAGCCAGTCTGGCGTGCGGACAGGCCCGCCAAGGGACGGTTTCGCGAGTTTTATCAGTGCGACGTGGATGCGATCGGATCAGAGTCCGTGGTGGTTGAAGCGGAGATCATCGGCGCCGCGAGCGCGATCCTTGAAAGGCTCGGATTTTATGACTTCACTGTGAGAGTGAACCACCGGCAGCTTCTCGCGAAGATGGTCAGCGATGCAGGTATCGCGAACGAGACTGACGCTCTGGTCGCTCTAGACAAACTCGATAAGATCGGCAGAGACGGAGTGAAGAATGAGTTGATCGGACGCGGCATCTCGGCAGGCTCGGCTGACAAGTTCCTTGCAGCGGTCACGGGTGAGATCTCGTTCCCCGACCTCGATCGACTTGTCGCCCTGTGCGATTCTGCACGCGTTAAGATCGATCCCTCGCTCGCTCGCGGCCTTTCCTACTACACCGGCACGATCATGGAGATCAACGTGCCGGACCTTGCCGGGAGTCTCGGGGGCGGCGGGCGGTATGACGGATTGATCGGGATGTTTGGGAAGGAGCAGATCCCCGCGTGTGGGTTTTCGCTGGGATTGGAGCGGATCTTGGTCGTGATGGACGAACGCGGGATGTTCCCGCCCGAGATCGCCGACAGTGCTCCGGCGGATGTCCTGGTGACGATCTGGTCTGATGGAACAGTCGCCGAGTCGCTCAGACTCGCCCAGGAGCTTCGCTCAAACGGCCTTCGCGTCACCCTCTATCCCGAGCCCGACAAGCTCGGCAAACAGATCAAATACGCCGATTCGATCAAGGTCCCTTTCGTCGCCGTCCTCGGTGAATCCGAGCTCGCCGACGGCACCGTCACGATAAAGAATATGAAGAGCGGGGACCAACTGACCATCTCACGTTCTGAAGCAGCAGGCCATATCGATACTAGCCGCTAGCGCTGCTGGCTCCTACCCACGAGTAAAAACTAGTAGCTAGTAGCTAGGGGCTAGCAGCTAGTATTCAACCCTCAGACGTAGAACTGAGAACCGGCGGCTCCTGCGGGTGTTATCCTGTTACCGTAAATGAAAGCGATCTCCATCCTCGGCTCGACCGGATCTATCGGCTGCAACACCCTCAAAGTCGTCGATCACCTCGGCGATATTCGTGTGGTGGCGATGGCGGCGGGGCGGAACGTCGCAAAATTTGCTGAGCAGATCGCCAAATATAAACCCGATCTCGTATCATGCGAGGACGAACAAACTGCCGAATCGTTGGAACGGGCCTTGGCGAACATCAGCGCGAGCACACCTCGGATCGAATGTGGCGAAAAGGGTCTCGTAGCCGTTGCGACACATCCCGCGGCAGATACAGTCGTCTCGGCAACCGTCGGAGCGATCGGGTTTGTCCCGACGTTGAGAGCGATAGAGGCGGGCAAGCGCATCGCACTCGCTAATAAAGAAACCCTCGTCATGGCCGGCGAGCTGATGACCGCTGCGGCCGCTAAGTCGGGTGCCGAGATACTGCCGGTGGACAGCGAGCACAACGCCATTCACCAGTGCCTTCGCGGGGAAAGCAAGAGTGAGGTCAAACGCCTCATTCTGACCGCGTCTGGTGGCCCGTTTCGCACTTGGACACAACAGCAGATCGCAGCAGGAACGAGAGACGAGGCTCTCGACCACCCAAACTGGGACATGGGCGACAAGATCACGATCGACTCGGCGACCCTAATGAATAAAGGGCTCGAGGTGATCGAGGCGAAGTGGCTGTTTGGCTTTGACGCGGAACGGATAGCGATCGTCGTTCATCCGCAGTCTGTGGTGCACTCTATGATCGAGATGATCGACGGTTCCGTGATCGCGCAGCTCGGCGCGACTGATATGCGGCACCCGATCCAATATGCGCTCACGTATCCGGACAGGAAGAAAGGCGAGCTGCCGTCGCTCGATATCGCCTCACTCTCGAAACTGGAGTTTGAGGAGCCTGACTTCGACCGTTTCCCGTGTCTGGGGCTCGCATATCAGGCGATCCAGACAGGCGGCACGATGCCGACGGTGCTGAATGCCGCAAACGAGGTCGCGGTCCGCGCGTTTTTAGATGGCAAGATCAGAATTCCGGATATTGCGGCGACCGTGGCCGCCGTCATGAAAGAACACATCGCCAAACCCGCATCGGACATCCAAACCATTCTGGCCGCGGATGCTGAGGCGAGGGCTGCCGCAGAGCGGCTGATCGGCTCGCGAGCGGCCGCCGCGGTCACAGAATTCGTTTGACTCGCTGTACCCGCCAACTTAGACTCTTGAACTTGGGCTAACGCCGCATACCTGATGTACGAAATCCTCATCGCGATCCTTGCTATCCTGCTTGTCCTCGGTTTAGCGGTAAATATTCACGAGTTTGGCCACTTCATGGTGGCAAAGCTGTTTGGAATGCGTGTCGAGGCGTATTCGTTCTTTGGCCTTGGGCCTCGACTTTTTGGCGTGAGGGTCGGCAACACGGATTATCGCGTTTCGGCGATCCCGCTCGGAGCGTACGTAAAACTCTACGGCGACGAGTCGAACACCGGTCTTGAGGCGGCCGACGAGACCACCGAACCCGTGCCCGAGAATGAGCTTTACGAGCTTCGCCCGCGTTGGCAAAAGTTCCTCGTCATGCTCGGCGGCCCTTTTATGAATATCGTCTTGGCGCTGAGTATTCCTTTTGGATTGGCACTCGCATACGGCGTTCCAACAAACCCGGCTCCCATCGTTGGAGCTATAAAAGCAGGCGGTGCGGCGGATAAGGCAGGCGTAAAGATCGGCGACCGTGTCGTGAGTTTTGACGGCATTCAAGACCCCTCGTGGGATCGCATGCAGGACGATGCCCTGCTGAATCCTGAAAAGGAGCTGCCGCTCACCGTCGAGCGTGGCGGGCAGCGGATCGACCTTCGCGTCTCGCCAACCAAGGTCACCGAGAGCGGCCAATCCGCCGGCATGCTCGACATGGACGCCGATACCGGTTCTGAACAAGTGGTCGTCGGCACCATCGAATCCGACATGCCCGCTGCCCAGGATGGCGTGAAACCCAGCGACTGGATAACGTCCGTCAATGATAAGGCCGTTCGCAATACTCAGGAGATGAAGAGCCTCGTGGCTGAGGGTAAGGACCAGCCGATAAAACTCGCGATCGACCGCAATGGCGAGAAGATGACGATCACCACGCACGCGGTGCAAAAAGACGGTGATTGGAGGATCGGCATCCGCTTCGACCCAACTCTCCTCAATCGTCGCGAGCCTGTTGGCGTCGGCGGTGCAGCAAAATGGGCCGCGGATCAGAACCTGCGAATTCTACGAGTCACCGGCCTCGCCCTCGGCCAGGTAAGCACCGGTCAACGCTCCGCGCGTGACACGGTCTCGGGTCCTATCGGGATCGGCCAGATCATCGTGCAAACGGTACTTTCGGGTGGCTTCTTAGGCCTGCTCCCGGTACTGATGATGATAAGCCTTTCGCTCGGCGTCATGAACCTTCTCCCGATCCCAATGCTCGACGGCGGGCAGATACTCGTGCTCGCGATCGAGAAGGTCATGTCCTGGTTTGGCCGCACGCTCTCGATGGTCGCCCGCGAGCGAATACAACTCACCGGCCTCGCGATCGTGCTCCTGCTAATGGTGACGGTGATATTCTTTGACGTTTCGAGACTGGTTGGGAAGTGATTCCTCCGTGTCAGTAGCCCGCACGTGAGTAAGGGCTCGATACAGCGGTGAATATCGTTGGCACGCGAACACAGTGCGACGTTGAGCCCTCACTAACGTGTGGGCTACGGACACGAAGATTCAAATGCGAAAGCCTACAAGAGCAGTAAAGGTCCGTGACATCCAGATCGGCGGCGGCGCGCCTGTGGCGGTGCAGTCGATGACGAAGACCGACACGTGGAATGTCGATGCGACTGTCAGGCAGATCGAGCAGATGGTCGCCGCCGGGTGCGAGATCGTTCGCGTGGCGGTGCCGAAGGAAGAGGATGCTCTGGCTCTCAAGGAGATCCGCAAACGCACCAACGTACCTTTGGTGGCCGACATTCACTTCCACTACAAGCTGGCCTTTATGGCGCTTGACGCGGGCGTCGATAAGCTGAGGTTGAATCCCGGGAATATTGGGCCGATCGAGCGTGTTCGCGAGGTCGTGCGTGCCGCAGAGGCCCAAAAGGTGCCGATCCGCATCGGCGTGAATGGCGGTTCGCTCGAGAAGGACCTTCTCAAAAAGTACGGATCCGCGACCGCTGAGGCGATGGTCGAGAGCGGGCTGCGGCACGTGCGGATCCTAGAGGACCTTGGATTCGGCGATATCGTTATTTCTCTCAAAGCATCGGATGTTAACCGCATGGTCGAGGCTTACCGGCTGATGGCTCAGAAGGTCGACTACCCGCTGCATCTGGGCGTAACTGAGGCCGGGACGCCATTCGGCGGCACCATCAAATCAGCTATGGGTCTCGGGATCCTGCTTCACGAGGGCATAGGCGACACCATCCGCGTCTCGCTTACTGCCGAGCCGCATGAGGAAGTTCGAGTCGGCTGGGAGATACTGAAATCTCTCGAGCTGCGCAAACGCGGTGTGACTGTAGTAGCATGCCCGACCTGCGGACGGCTCGACATAGATAATTTTGTCGAGATCGTAACGGAGGTCGAGCGGCGTCTGGCGCACGTCGAGGAGCCGCTGCACTTGTCCATTATGGGCTGCGCTGTGAATGGCCCCGGCGAGGCGCATGACTCGCAGCTCGGCATCACCTTCGGCCGGAATGTTGGAATGATCTTCAAAGATGGCATCCCGATGCGCCGGGTCGCGGGCGAGGATATCGTCGAGGAATTTGTAAAAGAGGTCGAGAAACTCCGCTCCGAAGGCGCGTCAGCCAAATCACTGGCTGATAAGTCTACGCTCGTACAGATAAGCTGATTTTAACGCAAAGACGCAAAGGAGCAAAGACGCAGAGATATCGATCAGATCTCTGCGTCTTTGCATCTTTGCGCCTCTGCGTTAAAAGGTCCTACGGAAAAAGAAGATTAAGCGGATACACCGGGATATTCCTCACAACACCAAATACCAGCAGTAAGATCATGAACGTCCAGAGGAACGTCGGATTTGTCGGCCACATCGGCAGGCCTTTGCCGCGCATGGCATAGACAACGAGCGATAGCCACACGTACCCGATCACTATCGCCCACACCGGGAAAAGAGCATTGAATCCGAACGCGGTCGCAACATCCCCTTGAAACAGCGCGTGAAACCCGCGCGTCAGTCCGCAGCCTGGACACGCAAGACCTGTCAACGCGAACAAAGGACAAACCGGGAAAAAATGCACCTGCGTCGGGTCATACGCTGCCACCATGGTGGAGGCTCCGGCGATGCCTACAACCGACGCAGCGGCCATGATCCGGCCGCTCAATCCGGCGGACACACTGTTGATGGTTTCCTCGATCTGCATTCTAGGCACCCGCCATTGTAACGAATAGTGCGTCGGCCGCGACCTTGCGATTAATATTGACTGTGAAGTTCAGCCGCATCTCCTCGATCAGTTTAAGCCAATCGGTCAAGCGATGTGGAGCCGCATCGAGGGCGAGCTGCTGAAGCTCGTTCTCAAGATCGGTGTTAACGACACGTGAAGACTCGCCGCTGGCTGCGATGGTCCAGACGTCGTGGACCAGCGACTCGAGGATATCGATGTTTGCGGCAAAGGCCTCTTTGTTCTTTGCGTCGTTGAGCTCCTCCGATATCTTTAGCAACGCAGCTCGGTCACCCGTTGCGATCGTGTGTCTCACACAATCGAACATCCGTTGCCGCTGATCTCGAAACTTTTCTACGTTCAGATGCACCGCACGCCCGATGCTGCCGCGAGCCAAGCGTGCCGCGAGCGCAGCCTCATGATGCGGGAGCGCGCGTTCTCGAACGAGATAATCCTCGATCTCCTGCGGTGCAACCGGTGCGAATCTCAAAGTCTGACATCGCGAACGGATCGTCGGCAGCAGACTGTCGGGTCGTGAGGTGATCAAAAACAAATATGACGTCGGCGGCGGCTCCTCGAGTGTCTTCAGCAGTGCGTTCGCGGCGGCGTCATTCATGCGGTCTGCATCGTCGACGATAAAGAACCGTGCCGGAGCATCGGACGGGCGAAAGTTCACTTCCCTCTCGAGATCGCGGCTCGCGTCCACCAGAATAAAGTTCTTAAACGGCACAACAACGCCAACATCCCGATGCCCGCCAAAGAAGACCTTTTTGAACTGGTCCTTTGTCGAGTCGCTCGGCGCCGGGATCACAAAATCCGCGATGTGCGTGCACAACGAGCAGACGCCGCACGCCTCACCATCGTTCTTATCACGGCAGAGCACTGTGCGGGCGGCTTCGAGCGCGAATTGCCGTTTGCCTACACCATTCGGACCGACGAACAAAAGCGAATTCGGCAGGCGGCCGTTTGCGATCAGCCGCTTGAGCGTGTGTTTTGCTTGTGTGTTACCGACGAGATGGTTGAACATTACTGCAGTCTTGGGAGCACGATCTCCATCACGTGCCGGTGAATGTCGTCGATCTTGCCCGATGCCTCGACGACGATGAAGCGTTCCGGCTCCCGCTCCGCGATCCCAAGATACGCCTCGCGCACGCGGGTGTAAAACTCCTCCGTCTCGTCGTCCATTCGGTTCCGTTTGGCGTCCGGACGCGTGGTCATTCGGCGAGTTGCTTCCTGCGGCGTGATGTCAAAAAAGAGGGTGAGATCCGGTTTAAGACCGCCAGTAGCGAGAGCGATCACGCTGTTGACCTGCTCCTCGGTAAACCCGCGTCCGGCTCCCTGATATGCAAACGTGGCGTCAGCGTAGCGGTCGGAGATAACGAACTTCCCGGCCGCAATCTCGGGCCTTATCAGATGTTCGACGTGCTGTGCGCGGTCGGCGGCAAAGGACAACAGCTCTGCCATCGGAGCGACGGGGCCATTCGTCTCTAAAAATGCGGCGCGTAAAGCCTCACCTAGCGGAGTTCCACCCGGTTCACGGGTGGTGACCACCTCGTGTCCGTTGCGGCGCAGCTCTGCTGCGAGCATCGCGAGTTGGGTCGACTTTCCCGAGCCGTCGATGCCCTCAAAAGTGATAAATTTTCCCGTCAAGATGCCGGTGATTCTTGGGACGGCGACTGGGAAGCCTGCTGTGTCGGCTGCTCGCGCTGTTGCGGCGGCCTTCGCTCCTGGCTGATCGTCGAGATCGCGTGCTTAAAGACGAGTACCTCGGCACCGCCGACATCGATCAGCACCGAGAATTTATCAAAACTCTTGATCCGGCCCGTGGCCGTTGCGCCTTGCAACAGGTGAACTACTACGTTCACCCTTTCGCGCCGGGCGGAGTTCAAAAACGCGTCCTGGATATTTTGCGCAGCTTGCTTTTCCATCTACGTCCCCCCCAATTTTCAATTTAAGTGCAGTTTTTCAGGATATAACAAAATAGGTCTCTGTGGAAGAACTTTGTTCAACCGTCGCCGATCACTCGCCAAAGTGCGTCCTGCGTGGCCCGATCCGTCCCGAAACCGTCCAGCCAAACAGCATCGGGCTCCCGACGAAACCACGTCAACTGCCGTTTCGCGTAATTGCGAACGTCCTGTTTCGACTGCTCAATAGCCGATTCCAGCGTCCTCTCGCCTCTCAAGTACTCGCAAACCCGTCGGTATGCGTGTGCTCCAAGGGCATTTGTGGTGTCTTTAACGCCGGCGGTGCGTAATTGTTTCACCTCCTCGACCAGGCCGGCCGCGAAATGCTGCTCTGTGCGCTCATTTATCTTTGCGTAAAGCTCGTCACGAGTCGGATTTAAAACAAAAAGGCGAATGCGCCTCGAAAACTCCGGTGGCTCAAGCCGCTCGGGCTGTTTTCGCGACAGCGTCTCGCCCGTCTGAAAATACACCTCAAGGCCACGTATCACCCGCACGTAGTCACGCTCGGGCAAAGTCGCGGCAAGCTCAGGATCAACCTTTCGAAGCATTTTGTGCAGATGTTCACGACCGCGAGTCTTGTGTATCGCACGGAGCCGCTCACGCAGCTCAACATCTGTAGAGGGACTCTCAAATAGCGGCTGCATCAAGGTCCTCAGGTAAAATCCTGTACCACCGACAAGCACAGGCACCTTGCCTCGCGATTCGATCTCGACGATCTTCTCCGCCGCGTCTCGTGCCCAGTCCGCTGCGGTGTAATTGATGTTTGGATCCACATAGCCGATCAGGTGATGCGGCACGCCGCGCATCTCTTCGGGCGTAGGCTTTGCCGTCGCGATCTGGATGCCCTTGTAGATCTGAACGGAGTCAAAATTTATGACCTCGCCACCAACGCGCAGCGCAAGCTCAACACCGAGTGCGGTTTTACCTGATGCCGTCGGTCCGGCAATGGCAAAGATCGGAGCACCTCGTTCACTGAGCATTATCGGCTATGATATCGCTTACGACACAAGTTATGAGACCCGTTGCTGCCATTCTCCTTTTGCTCGGTATCTTTTCCAATGTTGTTCTCGGCCAAACTGCCGATTACGCCCAGTACGTAAACCCATTTATCGGCACTGAGCGGATGGGGCACACGTATCCGGGGGCGACGGTGCCATGGGGTGCCGTGCAGTTGTCGCCGGACACAGACGAGCAGCCGCACAACATCGGCGGCAAATACAATCCGGAGGCGTATCGCTATTGCGCCGCATATCAGTACGAGGATAAAGAGATCGTCGGCTTTTCTCACACTCATTTCAGCGGGACGGGCCATTCTGATCTTGGCGATTTCCTGATAATGCCGACGGTCGGGCCGCTGCAGCTTGAGCCGGGGACGAAGGGTGATCCGAAGAGCGGTTTTCGCTCCGCCTTCTCACACTCGACCGAGGTTGCGGAGCCTGATTACTATAGGGTGCGGCTCGAGGACGACGACATCCTCGCTGAGATGACGACAACGACACGGGTCGGATTCCATCAGTACACCTTTGCGAATGCCGGTGACGCGCACATCATCCTCGACTTAATGCACGGGATCTACGAGTACGAGGGGAAGAATGTGTGGACCTATGTGCGGGTCGTCGACGATCACACTATGGTCGGCTATCGCTCGACCGACGGATGGGCGAGGACACGTACCGAGTACTTTGCGATGGAGTTCTCGCGGCCGTTTGAGCACTACGGCTACCATGAGTTTGCAAAGCAGCCTTATAAGGGCTTTTGGGGGAAGTTTGGTCAGAACCAGTACCATGACTTTCCCGAGATGGCGGGAAGGGCGTTGCGGGCATGGTTTGATTTCAAGGCGGCGGCTGGAGAGAAGATCAAGATCAAGTTCGCACTGTCGCCTGTGTCGACCGACGGGGCACTCGCAAATCTGAGATCTGAGATAAAGGACTGGGATTTCGAACGCGTTCGCTGTGAGGGCCGGGAGGCTTGGGAGAAAGAACTCTCGCGGATCGGCGTCACGATGGATTCGCGCGACGACATGACGAGCTTTTACACCTCGATGTACCACGCGATGATCGAGCCGACGGTATATATGGACGTCGACGGGCAGTACAAAGGCGTCGATCAGAACATTCACCAAGCTGCGCTTGCGATCCTCGATCACCCGGCAGGTCGAATCAAGACGCGGACCAGCGTCCCTCCATTTACCAACTACACCACATA
Organism: Pyrinomonadaceae bacterium; assembly: GCA_045807825.1. GTDB lineage: Bacteria > Acidobacteriota > Blastocatellia > Pyrinomonadales > Pyrinomonadaceae > OLB17. Next base: position 12,745 of record JBJMGO010000330.1, read on the forward strand.
CTCTCTCTGGGATACATTCCGCGCGGAGCATCCGCTGATGAACATCATCGCCCCGTCGCGTAATCGTGACATGATCCGCTCGATGATGGCGCATCACGATCAGAGTCCGGAGCACATGTTGCCGGTGTGGTCGACGTATGGGAATGAGACATGGTGCATGATCGGCTATCACAGCGCGGCCGTGATCGCCGATGCGATCGTAACCGGGAATCTCACAGGAGCCGAGGCGAATATGGCACTCGACGATGCTGTCCAAACCGCTCACGTGGGCTATTACGACGGCATCTCTTGGTACGAGAAGCTCGGCTATGTTCCCGAGGACGCGAACTCAACCTCTGTTTCCAAAACACTCGAATACGCCTACGACGACTGGGCGATCGCTCAAGCGGCGAAGAAGCTTGGCCGGACGGCCGTATACAACGAGTACATCAAGCGTTCGCAAAACTGGCGTAACTTGTGGGACCCCTCGGTTGGATTTATGCGGCCAAAGGATTCGTACGGCAAGTGGATGCCGAATTTCGATCCGCAAAAGACGGAGGGACAGGGATTTATCGAGGGTAACGCATGGAACTACAGCCTTTTCGTCCCACACGATCCTGAGGCACTCGCCACCGCGATGGGCGGCAAAGCGAAGCTCGAGAAATATCTAGATGAGCTTTTCACAATGCAGCTCCCGGACTCGTTCTTTGCCACCACCGAGGACATCACACGCGATGGCATCATCGGCGGTTACATTCACGGCAACGAGCCGGCACACCACGTGGCATATCTCTACGACTGGACCGATTCGCCGTGGAAGACGCAAGTAAGAGTTCGCGGCATTCTCCGCCAACAGTACAAAGCCACGCCTGACGGCCTCGGCGGCAACGACGACTGCGGCCAGATGTCGGCTTGGTATATCCTCTCGTCGCTCGGGTTTTACCCGGTAGCACCTGCGTCTGGTAAATACATGCTCGGCAGTCCATCTGTAAGGACGGCAAATATGCATCTCGAGAATGGCCGCACGTTCACAATAGAGGCGCGCGACCAAAGCGAGAAGAATGTGTACGTCTCACGCGTCTCCCTAAATGGTCGTGACCTAGGCCGCAATTACATCACTTACGAGGACATTATAGCCGGCGGCAAGCTGGTATTCTTTATGTCAGACAAGATCAAAGGCTAGGAGGACACAATGCTACGCAAAGCAACAGCAGTTTGGAATGGCGGACTAAAGGACGGCAGCGGCAAGATCTCGACCGACAGCGGCGTCCTCAGTGACACGCAATATTCTTTTTCGACAAGGTTTGAGGATGGCATCGGCACAAACCCGGAGGAGCTTATCGCCGCGGCACATGCGGGATGCTTCTCAATGGCACTGTCAGGTCAGCTCGGCAATGCCGGGATGACAGCCGAGAGCATCAACACGACCGCCGAGGTGCGGTTGGAAAAGGTTGAGGGTGGGTTTGCGATCACAAAGGTGCATCTTACCGTCCGCGCACGCATTCCCGGCGCCAACAACGAGGCCTTTGCCACGGCCGCGAACAATGCAAAAGCCGGTTGTCCCGTGTCGAAGGTTCTGAATGCCGAGATCACCATGGACGCAGTCCTCGAGGACTGAGCGGCGCCACGCTCTATCGCTGTGCGCAGCCGTCGGAGATTTGCATTGTATTATTCAAAAAGCTGATAGAGTGCTAGCGGAGATCACCGCTATGCACCTTAAGATTCGCTTGATACCCCTAAACTTGGTCTGCATCGCGATGCTCTCTCTATTGAGCGATCAGGCTCCCGCGCAGACGGATTGCCGGCCGCGAAAACCTGAGCCGCGTAAAGGTGCCCTCGACCTTACCGGCGAGTGGATGGACAACAGTGTCGGCCTCAAGGTCGACATTACGCAGAATGGCGACAACCTTTATGGGTCGGCAGACATTTTTGCAAAATACAAGACGCCCTACAAGTGCGCCTATGGGAGCTCGCGCTTTGCGGGCCATACCGCCGTTCTGCTCGATCAGGACCTCTCCGGTCAGCTCAAGAAGAATGTGATCACGGGCGTCGTGTATATCTGCCAATCGGAGACGCAAAGTGTCGTGGATCGAGCCGGCACCTCGCTGCCGATACCGGGCGTGGGAGCTGACACGCACGTCGAGCTTTATAGCCGCCAGGTAACGGGGCCGCTGAGCGGAATGACCGTCAGCGATGATGGCAACGCAATACAGGGCAA
>JBJMGO010000331.1:0-3170 GCA_045807825.1 Pyrinomonadaceae bacterium
ATTGCGCCGGCATCATCGGAGCCGAGGGCGATAACGGGATCGGTGTCTCAGGCATCAACCAGCACGTCAAGATCATGCCGCTCAAGTTTCTCGGGCGGATGGGCAACGGCTCGACCGCGGCGGCGATCGAGGCGATCAATTACGTCATAGATCGCAAAAAGAACGGCGTAAACGTCCGCATCATCAGTGCGAGCTGGGGTTCGAATTCAAATTCAAAAGCACTCGAAGACGCAATCCGGGCAGCGGGTGACGCGGGCATTTTGTTCGTTGCCGCTGCGGGTAACGACGGCTCTAACAACGACCGTTGGCCGCACTATCCCTCAAACTACAACCTGCCAAACCTGATCAGCGTCGCCGCTCTGGATCGCGCGGACAGCCTTGCCTCATTCTCCAATTTTGGCATCAAATCTGTCCAGATCGCGGCTCCCGGCAAGGCTATCCTCTCGACGTGGCTTAGCGATGAATATCGTGAGGCTTCGGGAACTTCGATGGCGACCCCTTACGTCTCCGGCGTCGCGGCTCTGGTGGTCGCAAGTGAGCCGTCGATCTCCATGGCTGAACTGCGAAAGAGGCTCCTCTCGACAGTGGACAAGCTCCCGGCTCTTGACGGCAAAGTCTCCTCCGGCGGACGCATCTGCGCCGCAAACGCGCTTGAGGGTCAGATCGTAAAGCATTAGCGTTAGGAAAGAAACAATCTTTGAGCCCGCACTCATGCGGGCTTTTTTCTTTTGAGGATCTTCGTACGCCATCAATAGAGTCGCCTAAACTCGAAACTCTAAACGCGAAACTCTACACTGGCTTCATGCGCGGAAAGCTCTACCTCGTCGCAACGCCGATCGGCAATCTCAAGGACATCACCTTGCGTGCTCTAGACGTTCTGCGCGAGGTTGATGTCATCGCCTGTGAGGACACGCGGCACACGCAAAAGCTGCTCAATCACTACGACATTAAGGCGAGGACTCTCAGCTACCACGACCACAATGAGGCGATGCGCGAACCCGGGCTGATCGACCGCCTGCTGAACGGTGAATCGATAGCCCTCGTCTCAGATGCGGGAACTCCGGCGATCGCCGATCCCGGTTTTCGTCTGGTGCAAGCTGCGGCCGGCGCAGGGATCGACGTCGTCCCGATACCGGGAGCTGTGGCGTTTGTCACCGCCGCCGCCGCATCGGGGCTGCCGACGGATTCGATCTATTTTGCCGGATTTCTTCCGGCACGCAAGGGCGAGCGGCAAAAGCGTCTGCGTGAATGCGCTGGGATCCCGGCGACGCTCGTATTTTACGAGGCACCGCACCGACTCGTAAAGTCGCTGCTCGATTGCCGCGAGGTCCTCGGCAACTGCCTCGCCGTCGTCGCACGCGAGCTGACCAAGCTTCACGAAGAGATCCGTCGCGGCACGCTCGATGAGCTTGAAAAGCACTACGCATCCGCACCAGTTAAGGGCGAGATCGTTCTCCTGATCGACCGCAGCCACGCGAGCAAGAGTAACGCCTCTGGGCGTTCCGACGTTAACACTGAGACGACGCTGGAACAACGCATTAACGATCTCGAACAACAAGGCCTCGACAAAAAAGCGGCCCTAAAAAAGGCCGCCAAGGAGTTTGGATTGTCGAGGTCGGAGGCTTACCGCCGACTGATCTGATGCCGCCGTGAGATCAACGCGCGGTCTGTGCCGCCTTTAGCTGCTCCGGCAGCTCCTTATCAACCGTAGGCCGCTGCTTTAGATCTGTGAGCTCCCAAAGGGTGATCATGATCGTGCGGGCCACGTTCTGCATTTTGTTGTAATCGATCTTCTGGGGCTCGTCACCTGGCTGGTGATAATCCTCGTGCTCGCCGTCAAACCAAAAGGTGATCGGAATACCATTCTTCGCATAATTAAAGTGGTCCGAACGGTAGAAGAATCTGTTCGGGTCCTTTGGATCGTCATACCGCGTGTCGTAGCCAAGCTTGAGGTATCCCGCATTCACGCCGCCGACGATGTTGCTGAGAACGGAGCTCATCATGTCCTTGCCGATGACGTAGATCGCGTTCTCGTCCGTCAATGTCGAGTTACAGGGGGCTCGGCCGGGCGCGGGATTGATGTCACAGGGTGCTTGATAGCCGGGCTTTTTGCTCCGCCCGATCATGTCGATGTTAAGTTGGGCAATGACGTTCTTGATGTTCACCGCCGCAGGCGGATATTGATTAAAGTACTGGCTGCCCCAAAGGCCTTTTTCCTCCCCGCAGTGCCAGACGAATAGTACTGAACGCTTCGGCCGCTTCGGTGACTTTGCGAGAGCCTCAGCTATCGAGAGGATCGACACCGTTCCTGATCCGTCATCGTCCGCTCCGTTGCAGATCATATCGCCCGGGATCGCACGGCATTGCGAACCGGGAACGGCGGCATTACCGATGTGATCGTAGTGAGCACCGATCGCGACCATCTCCTCCTTGAGCTTCGGATCGGAGCCTTCCCAGACGGCGACGACGTTTTGGGTCCAGAGTTCCTCCGGCTTGGTCGCCACCTTAAACGCCAAGGTATTAGCCATCGGGAGCTCAACAGAAGCCAGGGCACCCGGCTCGAATTCCGTACCCGCGAATATCGCCTTTGCCACCGCCGGGGACGCGATCACGGTCGCGAAGCCGTTCTGGTTCCCCGTGGCCGCGGCCGCGCTCTGGAACTTGTCCACCACGACACGTCCGCGTGCGAACTGCTGAGCAAGAGTCGTCCAATTCTGCTTTACAAAGCCTGTCGGCAGGATGATCACGCCGGCTGCGCCATTTGCGCGGGCGTACGTCACGGGATCGGCCCAATCGGTGCCTCGTGTTCCAGTCAGGTCCGCCATCGTGACCCCTGCGGGCATCGGGATCTGTTGGCGCCCAGTGACCAGCCCCTCAGAGTAAACAGCGATCCACTTGCCTTTGATGTTGAGGCCGCTATATGGATCTGCGTGCTTCGACTTGATCATCCAGCCGTTGCCGACATAGACGATCGGAGCGGCATCCATACTGCTGCCGGAGACGCGAATTAGATTGTCGCCATAAGCGAATGGCTTTCCGCCCACTGTCACGGTCGTGGCGGCCGGATCGATCGTGTCGCGGTGCAGGGCGATCTTTTGGAAGTACGTCCCGTCGTCGCCCGCAGGTTTAAATCCCCACTTCTTGAGGTTCAACCCAATGAACTTAGCCAC
>JBJMGO010000332.1:0-22964 GCA_045807825.1 Pyrinomonadaceae bacterium
CGGAACGACTACGTTAGCCTGAGCGCACCTCTGCCGTCAAACAAAAGGCGCCGTCCCGCGGGAGGACGACGCATAGATGAACAGCGAGTTCGAGGCCTTAACGGCTGATGCCGTAGATGTACGGGGCGATGATGAGCGAGACGATGGACATCAGCTTGATGAGGATGTTCATGGATGGGCCGGATGTGTCCTTGAAAGGGTCGCCGACTGTGTCGCCCGTGACAGAGGCTTTGTGCGGCTCGGACTTTTTGTAGTACATCTCGCCGTTGATCTCGACGCCTGATTCGAACGACTTTTTGGCGTTATCCCATGCTCCGCCGGCATTCGACTGGAATATTCCCATCAACACGCCGCAGACGGTTACGCCCGCAAGTGTGCCGCCTAAAACCTCAGGTCCCCAGATAAAGCCGATCACCACCGGCGTAATAAGCGCGATGGCACCCGGGAGCATCATTTCGCGGAGAGAGGCCTTGGTTGAGATGGCGACGCACTTCTCGTACTCGGGCTTGGCTTTGTACTCCATGATGCCAGGGATCTCGCGGAATTGACGCCTAACCTCCTGCACCATGTCCATCGCCGCGCGGCCGACGGCCTGAATGCAGAGCGCCGAGAAGATGAACGGGATCATGCCGCCGATAAATAGCCCGGCGAGCACGTTGGCCTTGTAGATGTCGATGCGGTCGATGCCCGCGATGCCGACGAATGCGGCGAAAAGTGCAAGGGCGGTCAGAGCCGCGGATGCGATAGCAAATCCCTTTCCGGTCGCGGCGGTCGTGTTGCCGACGGCGTCGAGCTTATCGGTGCGTTCGCGAACGTCGGGTGGCAATTGACTCATCTCGGCGATACCGCCCGCATTGTCCGCGATCGGGCCGAAAGCATCGATCGCGAGCTGCATCGCTGTCGTCGACATCATTCCGGCGGCCGCTATGGCGACGCCGTAGAGACCGGCAAAATAGTACGATGCCATGATGCCGGCCGCAAGGGTGATGACGGGAATTACGGTCGATTTCATACCGACGGCGAGGCCGGCGATGATGTTGGTCGCGTGACCCGTGATCGACTGCTGGACAATCGAATTCACGGGCGCCTTTCCCATCGCGGTGAAGTACTCGGTCGCGATGCTCATGATCGCACCGACGATCGTTCCGACGACGATCGCGCCGAATACGCCGCCGCGGGTGAATGTCGTATTTCGCAGCGTGATCGCACCCTCAGGCAGAAGCCAATTTACGACAAAGTATGCAGCGATGACCGTCATGACGATCGAGGCCCAGTTGCCCATGTTGAGAGCCGCCTGGACGCTCGATTTCTCATCCTTGATGCGAACAAAGAACGTTCCGATGATCGAGAAGATCAGCCCGAGGCCGCAGATGATCATCGGTAGCAGGATCGGCGACATTCCGCCGAAGGCGTCGCCGGTTACCTTGGTCTCCTCGCCCAAAACCATTGTCGCGAGGATCGTCGCGACGTAGGATCCAAAAAGGTCGGCACCCATGCCCGCGACATCACCAACGTTGTCGCCAACGTTATCCGCGATCGTCGCGGGGTTGCGAACGTCGTCCTCCGGAATGCCGGCCTCGACCTTGCCGACGAGATCGGCACCGACGTCAGCAGCCTTTGTGTAGATACCGCCGCCGACACGTGAAAAGAGAGCGATCGACTCCGCACCCAACGAAAATCCGGTCAGCACCTCGATCGCCGTTCTTACCTGATCGGGGCCGAGTCCCTTAAAGATCTGCAAAAAGACAATGAACAAACTTCCGAGTCCGAGCACAGCAAGGCTTGCAACGCCGACGCCCATCACGGTGCCGCCGGTGAAGGAGACGGCAAGGGCCTTTTTCAAGCTGGTACGTGCGGCCTGCGTCGTGCGGACATTCGCCTTGGTGGCGATCTTCATCCCGATGAAACCGGCTGTCGCTGAGAGAACTGCGCCGACAAGGAATGCGATCGCGATGATCCAGCTCGAGTGCACGGCTCGGCCGTTGACCTCGTGCACGGTACCCGAATACGCCAGCAGCACCGCCGCGATGGCCGCAAAAATGCCGAGGACCCGCCATTCAGCCTTGAGGAACGCCATCGCGCCGTCAGCGATATGGCCGGCGAGCTCACGCATATTCTCGTCGCCCGCGTCCTGCTTGGTGATCCAGCCAGACTCGACCGCCATGACGATCAATCCAAAAATCCCAAACGCCGGCACCAGGTAGATAACGTAGTTGTTCATGATCTGTAGATTCCCGTATCCGTCCGGGCAAGCGGTCCAGACGGTTAGAAACTCATCTAAATACCAAAATCATTGATTATCCGATATAGGCTCTTGTTTATCAATCAGAGGAGGCTGAACCGCCGAGACGCGGAGACGCCGAGAAGAGCCCCTTTTGAGATTCTCGGCGTCTCGGCGTCTCTGCGGTAAGATTCGGATGTGGAGATCCTCAAGGTCACATCGTCCTCGCGTGAGGAGATGATCGATATCACGCGTGAGGTCGAGCGGCGGCTGCCGGAGGGCGACGGGATTTGTGTCATGTTTGTGCAGCACACGACGTGCGGGCTGACGGTGAATGAGAATGCCGATCCTGACGTGCAGTCGGACATGCTCGGGTTTTTGCGGCGGCTGATCCCACAAGCTCCCACCACCCCGTCAGCCGAAGCGGCTGCCACCCCTCCTCAGGCAGGAGGGGAGCCTTTCTTTAAGCATGCGGAGGGCAACTCCGACGCGCACATAAAGTCGACGCTCGTCGGCTCGAGCGTCACGATCCCATTCGAGAAGGGGAAGCTTGTGCTCGGCACTTGGCAGGGCATTTACCTGTGTGAATTTGATGGGCCGCGAGAGCGAAAGGTCGTGATGAGGACGCTATGACCGCAGGTTACTCGGGGACACCGCTCGCGAAGAAGCTTGGGATCAAAGAGGGATCTTCGGTCCTCGCGATCAACGCGCCGGGTGACTACCGGAGTCTGGTGGGTCCTTTGCCTGCGGATGCCGCTCTCTCGGAGCAGATGAGGGCGGACGTCGATCTTGTTCACCTTTTTACCAACTCCCGCGTTGAGCTCTTTCGCTCGTTAGCGGATATTCGCAAGCTGATAAAGCAGGACGGGGCGATCTGGGTGTCGTGGTACAAAAAGGCGGCGAAGCTGCCGACGGAGATAACTGAGGACATGGTGCGCGAAGCGGCATTCCCGCTCGGTCTTGTCGACGTCAAGGTCTGTGCGGTCGATGAAAAGTGGTCGGGGTTGAAGTTGGTGATCCGGAAAGAGAATCGCGTCCGATGACGTGGCGGTAGCCCGCACGTGAGTAAGGGCCACTCTGCCTCTCAAACCGCGAAGAATACGTGTTAGAATCCGTCCAAAAGCTCGCGGCTTATGGAACTCACGTGGCCCTTACTAACGTGCGGGCTACTGACACTGACACACTGACACTATGCCAACAACAGATCCACGAGTAGACACTTATATAGAGAAGGCGGCGGACTTTGCCAGGCCGATACTCATTCACATGCGCGGACTTGTTCACGAGACGTGTCCGGAGGTGAAGGAGACGATCAAATGGGGCTTGCCGACGTTTGAGTACAAAGGCATTCTCGCGGGAATGGCGGCATTTAAGGCGCATGCGACGTTTGGTTTTTGGAAGCATTCGCTCCTCGGCCTCGGCTCGCGAAAAGATCTCGGGGCCATGGGCAGTTTTGGCAAGATGACCTCGATCACTGACCTGCCGGACGATGCGACGATCAAGCGGCTGCTCAAGGAGGCGGTGCGCCTCAACGATGAGGGGATAAAGGTCGAGAAGAGAGTCACCAAGGCGAAAAAGCCGCTCGTTGTGCCCGACGTTCTTCTCGAGGCACTCGCGAAAAACGACAAGGCGGCGGAGACATTTAACAACTTCACCTACTCTAAAAAGAAGGACTACGTCGAGTGGATCGCCGAGGCCAAGACCGACGCAACTCGTGACAAACGCCTTGCGACGACGATCGAATGGCTCGCCGAGGGCAAATCGCGGATGTGGAAATACGAGCGGTGCTAACGCTCTTATGCTCAGCGATCTCTGCGGATCCTCTGCGCGCTCTGCGTTTGAATATTTTGATAGCGACCTCAACGCAGAGCACGCTGAGACAGACGCTTGAGATCACAGAGACTAGACTGAACTATGCCAACTGAAACGCTACTACTAGTGGGAACCGCGAAGGGTCTGTTTATCCTCCGCAATGGCGGCGGTAAATGGTCGCTGGACGGGCCGCACTTCGCGGGGCTCGCGGTGTACTCGGCGTTCCTTGATCAACGAAAGGGGCGCGACGAGATGTGGGCGGCTCCGGCGAGCTGGCATTTTGGCGCGGAGTTGTGCAAAAGCACCGACATTGGCAAGACCTGGGACCAGCCGGAGAAGCGGCGGATCAAGATGCCTGCCAACACAAAGAAGTCGCTGGAGAACATTTGGCAGATCGCACCCGGTGCCGATGCGGACACGCTGTATGCGGGTGTCGCTCCGGCCGCTTTATTCGAGTCACACGACCGCGGGCTAACATGGCAGCTCAACAAGGGTCTGTGGTCGCATCCGCATCGCAAGAAATGGAACCCCGGATTCGGCGGGTTGTGTCTGCACACGATCGTCACCGACCCCAAGAATCCGGATGACATCAAGATCGCGATCTCGACCGGCGGCGTCTATCAAACCGCGGATGGCGGCAAATCGTGGCAGGTGACGAACACGGGCGTGAAGGCATACTTCCTGCCGAACCAATACCCTGAATTCGGACAGTGCGTGCACAAGATCGCTCGGCACCCGTCGAAGAAAAAGCTCTTTTTTCTGCAGAATCATCATGGCGTTTACCGCAGCCGTGACGGAGCACGGACGTGGGAAGAGATCGAGACAGGACTGCCTTCAAATTTTGGTTTTGGGCTGACGGTGAGCGATGCCGGATCTGTTTTTATCGTTCCGCTCAAGGCTGACGGGCAGCGGTTTACCCCAGACGGAAAGCTGCGTGTCTATCGGACACGCGATGAGGGCAATTCGTGGCAGGCTCTCACCAAGGGCCTGCCGCAGCGTCATGCGTACGAGGTCATCCTCCGCGATGCAGTATCGTCGACCGGCAACAACATCTTCTTCGGCACGAAAAACGGCAAGCTCTTTGGGTCTACGGATGACGGAGATTCGTGGAAGATGATCGAGGGCTCGCTGCCTGAGATCTGCTGTGTTAAGGCTTATACGCTTTGATCTGCTTTGCGTTCTTTGCGTCTTTGCGTGAGGTATTTAACGCAAAGCTCGCAAAGGCCGCAAAGAAACGCAAAGAAAATGTCTGTTACTGTTCATCTTTCCGGTCATCTAAAAGCTCTCACGGGCGGCCAGTTGGAGGTGCGGATTGCGGGGGAGTTTGCGACCGTAGCGGACGCGCTTGAATCACTTTGGCAAGAGCATGCCGCACTTCGCGAGCGCGTAATGAACGAGCAGGGCGAGATCCGTCAGCATGTGAATATTTTTGCTGACGGCGAGGATGTGAAAAGGCGAAGCGGGCTTGCGACAAAGCTGCGGTCCGGCGAGATCCACATCTTCAATGCGGTGAGCGGCGGCTGATCACTTCACGCCGGACTCGAGCAGCGTGATGGTCGCATTCGCCGTATCCATCTCAGCCTCGACACCCAGCGGCAACGTGAACTGGTCGCGAATATGGCCGAATGAGAGGCCGCAGATCACGGGGATCCCCAAACCGGAAAACTGATCTTTGATGAGGTCGATCACGGTCGGCGAACCTTCGGGTGCGTCGCAATCGGCGAAGATGCCGAGAGCGATCCCGGCGCATGAGCGAAGGTCGACACTCTGTTTTAGCTGCACGAACATTCGGTCGATACGGTACGGTTTTTCGCCGACGTCCTCGGTGAAGACGATCTTGCCTCGTACATTCCTCAACGCAAAGGGCGTGCCCGCCTCGGCTGTAAGCAGTGAGAGATTGCCGCCGATCAACTGACCGCGTGCCGTTCCCGCCGTTATGACCTGCGTCTTGTAGAGCAGATTCGTGTTCGCCGCATTGTCGGGCGAGATCGCTACACGATCGGGTGCCGTGCCGTTGAAGAGCGTCTTTACCACATGGTCTTTCGTGTAATCCGACAGAGTCGACGTCGCGACCGGGCCGTGGAATGTCACAAGTCCCGTTCGCTGATGTATAGCGACATGCAAGGCGGTGATGTCCGAGTAGCCGATGAAAGGTTTTGGATTGCCCTTTATCTTGGCAAAATCGATCCGCGGCAGGATCCGCGAGAGTCCGTAGCCGCCGCGCAGGCACCACACGGCGTCTATCGAGTTGTCGGTGAAGGCCCAGTGAATGTCCGCCACCCTTTCGGCGTCCGTTCCGGCGAGAAAGCCGTTGAGCCGGTCGGCGTACTTGCCCAAGTGCGGCTTTAGGCCGAGTGAATTCATGTTGTCGATCGCTTTATTGATCTGGTCGGTCGTGAGACCGCTCGAGGGTGAGATGAGGGCGACGGTCTGGCCTGCTTTGAGGCGTTTTGGGCGCAGGAGTTTTGACGCTCGTGTGGTATGCGCAGCATTCGCGAAGCTTCCCAAGAAGGGGAGCGCGGCGAGGCTTTTTATGAGATCGCGTCTGTCCATCATGTTAGTAGAGCAGGTACTTTTTTCGTAATTGTTTGAACTCGTCGAGACCGTTCATCGCGGCCATTTGGATGTTTTCAAACGATCCGCCGCTCTCGATCGCGTCGCGAATCTTGCCGGTGCCACTGACGACGTCAAATGCATTTTTGCCGAACTCATACTCGTACTCATTCTGCCGCCATTGAAAGTCGCTTGGGTACATGTCGTAGGCGGTCTTGACCATCATGATCCCGACAATGACGGGTGTGAATGCATCGCGGTCTGTGACATGGATCTGGACGCCTGCACAAGTCTTGCCCGCAAACTCGGAGAACCACGGCTCGAAGTATGCGTAGCGGAATTTTACTCCGGGGAAGCCAAAGCCGTTGAGCGCCTCGGCCCACGCAGGTGCGTCGATGTAGGGAGCTCCGTTCAGCTCGAATGGCTTTGTCGTGCCGCGGCCCTCGGATAGCTCGGTGCCCTCGAGATGCACGGTCGCGGGGAATACGACGCAGGTGTCGACGGTCGGAATATTCGGCGACGGGATCACCCACGGAAGACCAGTCTCGTCGCCCCACATCTCGCGGCTCCATCCCTCCATCTCGACGACCTCAAGATCGCAGCCGATGTTCCAGTGCTCGTTGAACATCCTCGCCATCTCGCCGATGGTCATTCCGGGCCGCGTCGGCAGCTCAAACTGTCCGACGAATGACGTGAATTCTTTCTCGGTGACGTTCCCCTCGACGGTGACGCCGGTGATCGGGTTTGGACGGTCGCAGACGACGACGCGCTTGCCAAACTTTGCGGCGGCCATCATGCAATTCGCCATCGTGTACGTGTACGTGTAGATTCGGCAGCCGACGTCTTGCAGATCGACGACAAAGGTGTCGATATCCTGCACCATCTCCTCCGTCGGGATGCGCGTCTCGCTGTAGAGCGAGTAGATCATCTTGCCTGTACGTTCGTCGCGAACGTGCGGCGTCTCGATCATGTTGTACTGCACGTCGCCGCGAATGCCATGCTGCGGACCGAAGTACGTCGTCACATTGATCGCGTCATTCGCCTCGAAAGCATCGGCGTCGTGGGCAAAGCTGTCGGGGAGTACAGATGCGGGATTGCAGACGAGGCCAACTCGCTGACCTTTTAGGATGGAGACTTTTTCAGAGAGGAGGCGTTCAACGCCGAGTTTTGTCCGCATAAGAAGTGCGTGTCAGTAGCCCGCACGTGAGTAAGGGCAACGTCAGCGATCAGCGCTGTGGCTTCACTTTCCAACCTGGCCCTCACTCACGTGCGGGCTACTGATACGTGGTCTATTCCAAAAAATCGTGGCCCATATCGCGGGGGGCGAGGCGATTTTGGTTGATAATGCGGGCGCAGCCGTTCCAGCGGAGGATCGCATCGTCATTGCCGGCGGGTCGCTGTGCCTCGGCTTTCTCAAAGCAGTCCATCGCCTGCCGAAACAACTCGAACGCACCGATGCCGCCCTTATGGAGCAACGCCTTCGCACGGCGCTCATAAACGAGCCCGCTGAAGTACGCCCGCTCGTAATCGCCTTTGATGCGGATCAGATATTCTGTGACACGTGCGTCGCCGACAGCGTAGTCCTTGCCAAACCGGTCGCTCATCGCAAGAACAATGCCCTCGAGAGCCTCCTGGTTGTCAGGCTCTACGCCAAGAATGTCGAGGTAGATGCTCTCGGCGGCTCCGGGCTCGTTGAGCAGGCGGTAGCGGTTGGCTTTCTCGAGAGCGGCCGCGACGGCGTCTTTATGAAGTGGCTTGAGCTCGAACATCGTAGTGCCTATTCGTCGATCTTGGAGACATTTTCTTCTGACACCGGCTGTACGGCCTTTTCTTTTCGGAACCAGGTTATGAACCCCATTATGAGGCCGAAGGCAGTCGCGTGGAGAAAGAACGTCACCCATGTTCTCGGCATGGCAAAGTATTCCCCAAAGGATTGCCCGTCATCCCTCAGCACGAACACCCCTACGACCTGCATAATGACGGCAAAAGGTCCGCCCATTTTCAGAATTCCCTCAAAGAGCAGGTGACGAAAAAGTCCTCCACTCATTTGATCGACATGAACGGGTTGGCTCATTTCCTAAACAGCTTTACCAGTCTCCGAAGCGGATCGTAGTGCTCGTCGACGACCCTTTCCTTTAGCGGAATAATAGCATTGTCCGTGATCGTGATGTGCTCGGGACAGACCTTGGTGCAGCACTTTGTGATGTTGCAGTAGCCGATGCCGAATTCGTCTTTTAGCTCGTCGACCCGGTCCTCGACGTCGAGAGGATGCATCTCGAGGGCGGCGGAGTAGACGAGGAACCGCGGGCCGATAAATTCGTCGTGCTTTGCGTGATCACGGAGCACATGGCACACGTCCTGGCAGAGAAAGCACTCGATGCATTTGCGAAACTCCTGTACGCGGTCAACGTCCTCTTGCGACATCCGCCACGTGCCGTCCGGCGCGTCCGGCTCGCGAGGTTTGAACTTCTTGATCCGTTTCTTGACGTCGTAATTCCAGGAGACGTCGGAGATCAAGTCCTTGATCGCTGGGAATGCACGCATCGGCTCGATCGTCACGGGCTTAGTGATGTCGATAGTGTCGAGCCGCGTCATGCACATCAGGCTCGGTTTGCCGTTGATCTCCGCCGAGCACGACCCGCATTTACCGGCCTTGCAGTTCCAACGGCAGGCGAGGTCGGGGGCGGATTCGGCCTGGATCTGGTGAACCGCGTCGAGCACGACCATTCCCTCGCCGACCTCGGTGGCGTAGTCGACCAGCTCACCGCCCTCGCGGCCTCCGCGCCTAATGCTGAATGTTGCTCGCGCCATAAGAAGTCATTAACCACAGATGAACACAGATAGACACAAATAAGCAGACCTATGCCTGATCTGTGTCCATCTGTGTTTATCTGTGGTTTCCATTCTTAACCCATTTCCTCTATCACGCCTCGGAGCTCCGCGGGCATTTCGGGGATAGGGATGCGGGAGATCTGCATCGCCCCGTCGTCGCCTTTTTTTACCGCAAAGTTGAACTTTGAATACTCCGGATCTTTGGCCGGATAGTCGTCGCGAAATTGCCCGCCGCGGCTTTCTTTGCGTTCCAGGGCTGAGCGGGTGATCGCTTCGCTGACGGTCAGGAGGTTTTTGAGGTCGAGTGCCGTGTGCCAGCCGGGGTTAAAGTCGATATTGCCCGGTGCGAACGTCCTCGCCGCGCGGTTGCGGAGAACGTCTAGCCCATTCAACGCCTCGATCATTTCGTCGTGGGTGCGGACTATGCCAACGTTGGCCTGCATCATCTCCTGGAGGTCGTGCTGGATGTTGTACGGGTTCTCGCCGCCCTCGCGTTCGAATGGCTCAAGCGCCTCTTTTGCAATTTGCTGGATCTGGCCCTCGTCCACGCCGCCCTGTGAATTCTCCTGCGCGAATTTTGCGGCGTACTCGCCGGCGCGTTTTCCAAAGACGATCAGGTCGGAGAGTGAATTGCCGCCGAGGCGGTTTGCTCCATTGATGCCGGCCGCGCATTCGCCGGCGGCAAAGAGTCCTGGGATCGTAGAGGCCTGGCTGTCGGCATCGACCTTGATGCCGCCCATGATGTAGTGCGTCGTCGGGCCGACCTCCATCGGCGTCGTCGTGATGTCGAGGTTCGCCAGCTGCTTGAACTGGTGATACATCGAGGGCAGTTTTTTCTTGATGTGCTCCGGAGCATTTTGAATCTTTTCTTTGATCCATGCGATGTCGAGATACACGCCGCCGTGTGGTGAGCCGCGGCCTGCTTTGACCTCGCGATTAATGCAGCGGGCGACGTGGTCGCGGGTCAGCAGCTCAGGCGGGCGCCGTGCATTCTTATCGCCCGTAACATATCGCCAGCCTTCCTCCTCGTTATCGGCGGTCTGGTCCTTGTAGTTTTCCGGTATGTCATCGAACATGAACCGCTTGCCCTCGCTATTGCGAAGAACGCCGCCCTCGCCGCGAACACCCTCGGTGACGAGAATGCCCCGTACCGACGGCGGCCAGACCATTCCCGTAGGATGGAACTGTACGAACTCCATGTCGATCAGCTCCGCTCCGGCGTGATAGGCGAATGAGTGACCGTCGCCCGTGCCCTCCCAACTGTTGGATGTGATCTTGAATGCTCGACCGACGCCGCCCGTGGCGAGCACGAGCGCTTTACATTTGAAGACGCGAAAGCGGCCGTGTTCGCGCTCGTAAGCCAGACAGCCGACGACGCGGTCGCCATCCTTGAGCAAAGAGATCACGGTGATCTCCATGTACACCTCGATGCCCTGGTGAATGCCGTGGTCCTGGAGCGTGCGGATCAGCTCGAGACCGGTGCGGTCGCCAACGTGCGCGAGACGCGGATAGCGATGACCGCCAAAGTTTCGCTGGAGGATCTTGCCGTCTTTTGTGCGATCAAATACGGCTCCCCAAGCCTCTAGTTCGTTGACGCGGTCCGGCGCTTCTTTGGCGTGGATCTCGGCCATTCGCCAGTTGTTGACGTACTGCCCGCCGCGCATCGTGTCGGAGAAATGGACCTTCCAGTTATCGCGGTCGTCGACGTTGCCGAGTGCCGCCGCCATTCCGCCCTCTGCCATGACGGTGTGGGCCTTGCCGAGCAGCGACTTGCAGATCAGACCGACGCTAACGCCCGCCGCCGAGGCCTCGATGGCGGCACGAAGTCCTGCACCACCGGCACCTATGACGATAACGTCGTGTTCAAAGGTAGGAAAATCCATGTAAGAGGCAACCACGAAAATTCACGAAACGGCACAAAAAGAGAGTTTAGTTTTGTGTGCTTTCGTGCATTTTCGTGGTTTCAAAAAATTCTGTAGTCATGCCAAACGCCCATCGAGCACATGCGAATGTAAAAATCACTAAAGCCGACCCAAAAAAGGCTGAACCACGCAAACATCATATGGCGGGTGTTCAGCCTGGTGACGAGCTTGTAGATGGAGTACCGCGTAGCGTGCTTTGAAATTTCGTCTAGCCGTCCGCCGACGAGATGGCGCAAGCTATGGCAGCCGAGCGTGTATGAGCCGAGCAGGACGACATTAAGTGTCAGCACGATCGAGCCGATGCCGATGCCGAGGTGGCGATGGCCGTCTGCTCCGGCAAAAAAGAACCCATTGATCGCGTCGTACGCGAGGATCAGGATAAACACGAGAGCCAGGTACAGAAAGTATCTATGTACATTCTGCAGGATGAGCGGGAATTTGCGTTCGCCGCGATAGCTGTGACGAGGCTCTCCGACGGCACAACCGGGCGGGTCGGCCCAGAAGGCTTTGTAGTAGGCGCCGCGGTAGTAGTAACACGTGAACCGAAATCCGCCGGGTGCCCACAGGATCAGCAGCGCGGGTGTTGCGTAGAGAAACTTCGGTATCCATACCGGCCACCCCCCGAGCCATGCGTGCTCCGTGAGCGGCTGGTTAGACGCCTCCCAGATCAAGGGCGAATACATCGGCGATAGGTACGGCCCGTATGAGTAATGCTGTCCCTGAAATGCCGCCCAGGTCGAGTAAACGATGAACGCGGAAAAGCCGAGAAAAGTCAGCAGCGACGGTATCCACCAGCCGTCGCGGCGCATCGTCTCGCCAAAGCCGCGTCGCGTGATCTGGACCAGATTTGCCGCCATAGACCGAGCTAAAGTACTGCGTAGAAAACTCTTAGATTTATAAGGGTAAACAGCGGTCAAGTCAAATAGTTGCAGCCTTTACGACCGCAGGCAGTAAAAGCTATCATCGCCTTCACATGCCGGACCTCGTTATTCGCAGCCAAAGAGTCGTCTTACCTGACGGCATCAGGGCTGCGTCTGTGCACGTGACGAATGGGCGCATCGACCGGGTGGCGGGTTGGAACGACGTGGATGGTGCGGCTTCGGTAGAAGATCACGGGGAACTCGTCGTGATGCCGGGGCTGGTCGACGCGCATGTTCACGTAAACGAGCCGGGGCGAACGGAGTGGGAAGGCTATGAAACCGCGACTCGCGCCGCGGCCGCAGGCGGTGTGACGACGATCGTCGATATGCCACTCAATTCGATCCCGCCGACGACGACACTCTCTGGATTTGAGGAAAAGCTCAATGCGGCAGACGGCAAGTGCACCGTTGATGTCACATTTTGGGGTGGTGTTGTGCCCGGAAACACGGCCGAGCTTGCGCCGCTGATCGAGCGGGGCGTGAGAGGCTTCAAGTGTTTTTTGATCCACTCGGGTGTCGATGAGTTTCCGCACGTGACGGAGAGCGATCTGCGCGAAGCGATGCCGGAGATCGCACGATTGGATTCTGTGTTGCTGGTACATGCCGAGGTTGCGGGGCCGATCAATGCCGTTGCGGCAGAGGTGTCGGGAATGGACCACTCGGCGTATGAGACGTTTCTTCGTTCGCGTCCGCCGTCAGCGGAGGTCGAGGCCATCGAGCTGATGGTGCGGTTGTGCCGCGAGACAGGTTGCCGCGTGCATATCGTTCATCATTCGGCGGCGGAGGCCCTGCCTGTGCTTCGCGCCGCACGGAGTGAGGGACTGCCAATCACTGCGGAGACGTGTCCGCATTACCTGACATTCGCCGCAGAGGAGATACCTGACGGAGCGACGCAGTTCAAGTGCTGCCCGCCGGTGCGTTCCCGGGAGAATCGCGAAAAACTTTGGCAAGCTATCGCAGACGGCACTCTCGACATGGTGGTGTCGGACCACAGCCCCTGTACGCCGCACTTGAAGCTCATTGAGCAGGGAGACTTTCTTGATGCCTGGGGCGGGATCGCGGCTTTGCAATTTGGCCTCGCGGTGATGTGGACGAATTTGAAGGAGCGGGGTTTTGCCATTACCGATCTCGTACGGCTGATGTGCCATGGGCCCGCAAAGCTTGCGGGACTCGACGAGCGGAAGGGAACGCTTGGCCCGGGATATGACGCAGACATCGTCGTGTGGGACCCGGATGCGAGATTCACTGTAACGCCTGACATCATCCAGCATCGTCACAAGCTGACCCCCTATGACGGGATGGAGCTTTCGGGCAAAGTCGCGGTAACATACAGCGGCGGGCGACGGGTTTACGAGAATGGTGGATTTTCTGCTCCGCCGGCCGGGCAGCTGATCATCAACGAATGACCGATCTCACACAGCTCATTGATCTCGCCAGCGAAAAGCTTGGCGGGGCTGTGCTCTGCGCTAACGACGACTTTTTTGCTCCAAAAGAAAACCTGATAAAGCCGTATGCTCCGGTTTGGAAAGAGGGGCTCTATACCGATGACGGTAAGTGGATGGATGGCTGGGAGAGTCGCCGCCGCAGGAGTCCGCGTCTGGATGAAGAGTACGACTGGTGCGTCGTTCGGCTCGCGATGCCCGGTGAGATCGCCGGCGTCGTGGTGGACACGGCTTACTTTCGCGGGAACTTCCCATCCCACTGCGCTGTGGATGCCGTGACGATGGACGGGAATCCTGCTCTCGATGAGCTTATATCTGCGGAGTGGTCGGAGATCCTGCCGCTCGTGGAGTTGGCTGGAGACACGAAGAATATCTTTCCTCTTATAAACAAAAACCGCCATTCGCACCTTCGTTTGCGAATATATCCGGACGGCGGTGTCGCACGGTTGCGCGTACATGGGTACGTTCGGCCGGATTGGGATGCGCTAAAGGCGCGAAAAAGTGAGATCGACCTCGCTGCTGCCGAGAATGGCGGGGATGTGATCGCCGCAAGCGACGAGTTTTTTGGGCACCGGCAGAACCTGATCATGCCGGGTCTCGCCCAAGACATGAGCGACGGCTGGGAGACGCGCCGCCGCCGCGGTGCTGGACATGATCACTGCGTCTTGCGGCTTGGCACGTCGGGGCGGATCACACGAGCCGTTGTGGATACCTCGTTCTTTCGCGGAAATTACCCGGAGAGCTGCACGTTGGAAGGCGGGAGCGGCGATTCCATTGAGGCGATCGAATGGCGGGAATTGTTGCCTGATCAGAAGCTGCAGCCGCACACGAGACACGAGTTCGCAAATGAACTCGCGGATCTCGGGAATATCACTCACGTCAGATTCAACATCTTCCCCGACGGTGGTGTGAGTCGCCTGCGACTTTTTGGATGGCCGGCGTGACGTACCTTATTTATAAGAACCTCGCCGAGCTCAACGACCTCTATCGCGAGGACGCCATGAAGACGATGCTCGACTGCTGCGGCTCCGGGCGATGGGCTGAGTGCATGGTGGACGCGAGGCCGTTCCGGACGCTCGAGCATCTGTTTCACGAGGCGGAGGAGACTTGGTTCGCTCTGACCACAGTCGATCACCTTGAGGCCTTTGCGGCTCACCCAAAGATCGGTGAGCCCAAAGCGGCCGCGACCCAACAACGGAGGTCTGCCGAATGGTCCTCGACCGAACAAGGGGGCATCGACAGAGCGGACGACGACACTCGAGCGGCACTTGCGGAGATCAACCGTTTGTACCAGGAGAAGTTCGGCTTTATATTTATCGTCTGCGCGACGGGTAAGACGGCTGATGAGATGCTCGAGATAGCAAAGGCACGTATACGCAATTCGGTGGAGACGGAGCTAAAGATAGCGGCTGAGGAGCAGAACAAAATCACCCGACTTCGGCTCGAGAAGCTACTAGAAAAATGAGCGGCATCACAACCCATGTACTCGACACGGCTATTGGGAAGCCCGCAGCGGGCGTCTCGGTCATGCTCGAGCGAAAGTCACATTCCGCAGGATGGGAACCGTTGGGCGAGTCGTTGACGAACGTTGATGGCAGAATAACTGACCTGCTGCCTTCAGGTGAGGTTTTGTTGCCCGGTCACTACAGGCTGACATTCGAAGTAGCCCCATACTTTTTGTTGCAAGATATGGAGTCTCTTTATCCGAGGATCACTATAGACTTCACCGTCAAGGATGCTGAGCAGCACTACCACGTCCCGCTATTACTGAGTCCGTTTGGGTACAGCACTTATCGCGGGAGTTAAATAGATGCCGGCGAAGCTTGTTCAAAATAATTACGGTAAGTCGCGGGTGCGGCTGATGAAGGTCGAGCGGCACGGCGGCCATCATGATCTGCAGAATCTTAATATCAAGATCGCTCTTGAGGGCGATTTTGACGATGTCCATATGACCGGCGACAACTCGAATTGCCTGCCGACGGACACCATGAAGAACACCGTCTACGCCCTGGCCGCGCAGACGGAGGAGATCGAGGAGATAGAGACGTTTGGCCTGCGGCTCGCGGACCATTTTTTGGTAAACAACCCACAGGTGAGCGGCGTCTCGATAGATATCATCGAGCACAAGTACACGCGGATCCCGGTGAATGGGCTGGACCACGATCACTCATTCACAAAGAGCGGCGGCGAGAAGAGAACTACCTTTATCCACGCAACGCGCGAGGGTCGATCTGTTGAGTCGGGGCTTGAGGACCTGACGGTGATCAAAACCACGAGGTCGGGTTTTGCGGGGTTTCCGAAAGATGAGTACACGTTCCTGCCGGAGACCGACGACCGCATCTTTTGCACGGCGGTGAAGGCGAGATGGCAATACGTCAACCCTGAGGCCGCGACCGAGGAGTTGTGGCGTGGAGTTCGTCGGACGATCCTTGAGACGTTTGCGGATCACGATAGCCTCTCTGTACAGCACACGCTGTATGCGATGGGCGAGGCGGTTCTCGACAGGCATCCTGATGTCGTGGAGATCGCATTTTCGCTGCCGAATATTCATTGCTTGCCGGTGGACGTGACGCGGTTTGGTGAGGAGGAGCGGCACGCAATATTTTTACCCACCGAGGAACCGCACGGCCTGATAGAGGCGCGCCTCAGAAGACAATAAATGCAGCCTACACTTAGCGACGATGTCCTGGAGAGGGTTACAGGCGGGCTAAAGCTCGCGTTGACCGATCTCGCAAACAAATACCCGGGAGAGACCAGCCGACGGCAGCCCGTGCACACTGTGTACGGCGGAGCGCACCTGTTCAAGAGCGACACGGCAGTGCGTCTCGGGCAACTCGCGCAGCGCTCCTTTGCTGCATACGCAACGGATGCCGACACATTTGGCTCGGTGCTCGATATTCCGGCCGGGATACGTGCGAGCGTTTACGAGCGCGTGGGGGAAAAGCTCGGACGTGAGGCGGTTGAGGACTTTCGGATCGACTTTGAGGACGGATACGGCACGAGACCTGACGCGGAGGAGGACGGGCACGCCGAGAGCGCGGCACGCGAGGTTGCCAAGGGAATGACGGACGGTACGCTGCCGCCTTTCATCGGCATCAGGATCAAGACGTTTTCCAATGAGCTGCATCGACGCTCGATCCGGACGCTCGATATCTTTTTGACAACCCTTGTTGGTGAGAGCGGCGGCGAGCTCCCTGGGAATTTTGTTGTCACTCTTCCTAAGATCGTCACTGCTGAGCAGGTGCGGGCGTTGGTCGAGCTCTTTGAGGAGCTTGAGCCAAAGCTCGGTCTCCAAGCCGGATCGCTCAAGATGGAGATGATGATCGAGACGACTCAGTCGATCATCTCACCTGAAGGTGAGATCGCGCTGCCGAGGCTGCTTGAGGCGGCGCAAGGTCGCTGCACCGGAGCGCATTTCGGAACTTACGACTACACGGCGAGCTGCTCGATAACGGCCGCGTACCAGGACATGCTTCATCCTGCGTGTGACTTTGCCCGGAGCATGATGCAGGTCGCACTCGGCGGGACTGGTGTTTGGCTGTCGGACGGTGCGACGAACATCATGCCCGTGGCGAGGCATCGCGGCGACGAGCTCACGCCCGCGCAGATCGCGGAGAACAACGACACCATTTACCGATCCTGGAAATTACACTACGACCACTGTCGACATTCGCTCGCAAACGCTTTTTATCAGGGCTGGGACTTGCACCCCGCCCAGCTGCCGACGCGTTATGCGGCGGTCTTCACATTCTTTTTAGAAGGTCTCGATGCAGCGAGCCAGCGGCTAAAGAATTTTGTCGAAAAAGCCGCGCAGGCGACGCTTGTCGGCGACGTCTTTGATGACGCCGCGACAGGACAAGGGCTCTTGAACTACTTCGTTAGAGCGATCAACTGCGGAGCGGTGTCAGAAGCAGAGGCTACGAAGCGCACCGGGCTGATGCTCGACGAGCTGCGGTCTGGATCCTTTGTAAAGATCCTGGATAATCGCCGTCAGTAGCCTCTCCTAAATGATCGCCGCCGAACGCCTCATACCGTGAAAGAGCCGGTTGCGAAAACGCGGCAGCGGTCCCAGGTGCTGACGCAGCGTCGTTGAGAGACGGTAAAATTCCTCCGGCTTTACAAGATACTCCGCGGCGCCGGCCGCGAGGGCCATTTGGCGATCTACGTCTCTCTCCAGAGAAGTGCAGATGACGATCTTGGCATCAGGATCGGATAAGCGTACCTGACGACAGAGTTCCGGACCTGTCATTTCGCCTAAGCAATATTCGAATAGATAAAGGTCAAAGCCGCGGGCTGCGATCAGATCAAGACCTTCGCGGCCGCTGGCGGCGTAGACGATCTTGCATCCGGGTGCGTTCCTGGTGAGCCAGGCCTTCACAAATCCTGCCGAGGTCGAGTCGTTGTCTACATACAAAATACGAGGTTCTTTAAAAAGCTGCACGGACGGGAGCCCCCTTGCCTTATTTAACTTACGAACTAGGGAGATATTCGCTCGACGCAGATAGCAAATGTGTACGCTATGAGACACATTCGCAACTGTTAAAAGTACAAAGTAGATATTGACGAGGACGCCTCGTTTTTGAGGTGTTTGCTATTCGCTCCCGGATCGATAAAACAAGAGGTGAGTATGGCAAAAGGGATTGTTGAAGTTCACGGCAAAGACGTCGAGGTTCGCGAGGACACTGCTAAGGCATATCGCGGCGTCCGGTGGGCGATCATCTCGATCATTGCGTTTGCGGCGATCGTGGCGATCATGTTCCTGGCAGGATTCTTCACGACCCTAAGGAATGGCGGACCACATAACCCGGCAGTGACCGAGCGGCCGGCGCAGTAGTAATAATCATGAAAGTTAAAGTAATAAAAAAAGCCGAGCGGGAGTCGCTCGGCGAACAGCAGGCAAGCGCACCGAAGGTGCCTAAACGACGGCGCATCAAGCTCGCCGTTGAACGATGGGTCACAGAGATCCACGAAAAGGCGGCCGCCGAGGACCGCATTGCATTCAATAATTTCTTCAACGCCGCCGAGGATCCTCAACATAGTTGATCTCGAACAGCGTTAGTTCCCCTAAGCAGATCGTATGCAAAGGCCGCCGGGCAAAGTGGTGGCTGCGACGAGGCTCGCCTAAACGTGGATTTAGCTACTGGACCTGTGACGGAAAACAGGTCAAGGACGAGGCCGCGCTCGAGCGAATAAAGTCGCTGGTGATCCCGCCGGCATGGAGCAACGTGCGGATCTCGCCGCATCCGTCAAGCAAGCTCCAGGCGATCGGCGTGGATACGCGCGGGCGGATCCAGTATCTTTACAACTCAAAATTTGCAGAGGCGCGAGCGCGGCATAAATTCTCAAAGATAGAGCGCTTTGGCGAGTACCTGCCACAGCTAAGGAAAGTCACTAACGAGCACATAGCGCTTGAGGGATTTCCCCGCGAAAAAGTGCTCGCGATAATGACGCGGCTGATCAACTCGTTATACATAAGGATCGGCACTGACCGCAGCGTGCGGGAATATCGAACGTTTGGGATAACGACATTGGGCAATCGTCACGTGTCGATCAAGAGGCGTGGCGAGGTCGTCTTCGAATTTGTCGGCAAGCGTCACATCAAGCATCGCAAGGTTATCGTAGACGAGGAGCTCGCCTCATTGCTCAAGGACCTGACAGCGATCGGGCGGGGCCGAAAATTATTCCAGTACCTGGATGAGGAGCAGCGCGCTCATCCGGTGACGCCGACGCAGATCAACTCATACATCAAATCGATCACGGCGCCGGAATACTCGGCAAAAGACTTTCGTACATGGGGAGCGACTATGCTCGCCGCACTCGAGCTTGCTGAGCTCGGTCCTGCCGAGGACGAGCGGCAGATCAAAAGGAACATCGTTCGTGTTGTAAAGTCCGTAGCAGAGCAGCTCGGCAACACGCCGACTATTTGCCGTGCATCGTATATTCATCCGTTGATCCTGAAAGCCTATGAGAATGGGATCACGATCGAGAATTTCACACCAAGAAAGAATCGTCACCTCAGACTATACGAGGCCGAATTCGAGCCTGCCGAGGTCTCACTTTTAGAGATGTTCAGACGGCTCGGCTCCGCCTGAGAAAAGGTACGGTATCAGACAGATTGTCTGCGCCCCACAACGTACCTTTGAACATGGCAGAGGTGCCGAAACGGGTCGGGGTCCTTACTTGGGCCAAACGGAGTTCGGCTTTTGTAAGTTACATAGTAGGAGAGGAGAAAAAGTATGCTTTGGACGATAATTATTATCTTATTGGTTTTGTGGGCACTTGGGTTTGGCGTATGGGGTGCAACCATCGGGCCCCTCGTTCATTTGCTGCTCGTTCTTGCCGTGATCGTATTGATCGTGAATCTGATCACCGGCCGACGGGCTGTCTAGACCGAGACCCTCCCGCGATCTTTAAAGGCCGGCGCTTTGGATACCAAAGCGCCAGCCTCGTTTTGTATGGACGACCAGAGCTCCGGCTACTCGTATGAAGGTTGTTCGAAAAAAGTTTGTCATTCACGAGCATCACGCTCGTAACCTGCACTTTGATCTTCGCCTGGAGATCGACGGCGTTCTAAAGAGCTGGGCAGTGCCGAAAGGTCCATCCATGCGCGCAGCCGACAAGAGGCTCGCGATCGCAGTTCCCGATCATTCACTAAGCTACATCGACTACGAGGGCACCATCGACGAGGGCAGCTACGGTGCCGGTGAAGTGCGCGTCTGGGACGACGGCAAGTACGAGACGAATGCCGATCCCCGTAAGCAGTACGAGGCGGGAAAGATCGTTATCACATTTTTTGGCTTAAAGTTGCGGGGTGAGTTCGTACTGGTTCGCGTCTATGGCAGAGACGACCAGTGGCTTTTGATCAAGGCATACGACCAATGGGCAGATCCGGATTGGGAACTCAAAACCATTCTTCCACCCGAAGAAAAGCAAAACAAAAGCCGGAGCCGCAAGACCCCGGCTTACCACTGATCTAGTGCGTTCCTCAACCGGCTGTTGTCTCTCCTCCGAGAAGCGTGAGCACCTCACCGGTGATGTAACTTGAGTCCTGATCGGACGCGAAAAAGACGTACGCAGGTGCGACCTCCTCGGGCTGACCGGGACGCTTCATCGGGGTGTCCTCGCCGTGCTTGGCCACTTCGTCAGGCGGTTTGTCGGCGACGTTAAGAGGTGTCCAGATCGGGCCTGGTGACACACAGTTCACGCGAATCTTTTTCTCAACGAGATTCTTAGCGAGAGATTTTGTGAAAGCGTGAATGGCGCCCTTTGTTGACGAATAATCCAGCAGCTCGGGCGAGCCCTCGAGACCCGTGATCGAGCCGGTGTTGACGATCGCACCGCCCTCCTTGAGATGCTTGAGCGCCGCACGCGCCATGTAAAAGTATCCGAAGATATTGGTGTGAAACGTCTTCTCGAGCTGCTCATCGGTAATGTCCTCAAGCCCCTTTTGGTGATGCTGATACGCGGCGTTGTTGACGAGGATGTCTAACCTGCCAAATTCGCCTGCTGCTTTTTGCACCGCCTGCTCACAAAACTGCGAACTCTTTACATCGCCGGGGATCTTTAGACATCGGCGGCCCTCCTGCTCGACGTGACGTGCTGTTTCATCGGCGTCAACCTCTTCCTCCGAAAGATAGACGATCGCGACATCCGCGCCTTCGCGTGCGAAGAGCACGGCGACCGATCGACCAATTCCCGAATCGCCACCAGTGACGATCGCCGCTTTGCCCTCGAGCTTACCCGAGCCCTTGTACTCAGGCGCCAGGAATTGGGGCTTTGGGTCCATTTGTTCCTCAATGCCCGGACGTGGCTGGTCCTGCTCGGGCATCGGGTTCTCGGGGTGAGAACCTTCTTGATCGTTTCGTTCATCGAGTGTCATTATTCTTACCTCGTAAGTGGGTTTACGAAAGCCTGCCGCGCATCTTTACGCCCATCAATCGGCCGGGGAATGTACCGAAATCCTCGATCTCGACCTGGTTCTGTCCCTTGTCGTTACGCCACCGGATCTGCGCGGCCGCGATGAATGTGCCGTCGCCAGTACCGGTCCGCGGATCGATGTTCATCTCGATGTAGCTGAAGGGATAATCGAGCGATCTGCCTCCGCGCCAGAGCTCACCAAACCCCTGCCAACGCTCCATTACCGCGCGAACGCGCATTCTGCCATCGCCGGCGTTGTCGACGACGACGGCTTCAACAGGAAGACCGACGTGACTGCCGATCGAGAAGCGCCCGAGATCATTATGCTGCAGCGACCGCTGCAGTTCGCTCTGGCCGCCGCTTTGCAACGCCCCCAGCAGTCGCTGGGCCTGATCCGTTGACGTGGTGCCATTGAGATTCAAGGTGAATGTCGCAGTCGTCGTGCGTGTGTTAAAACCGGTGCCGTACATGACGACTGTACCGGTGAAAGTTGTTCTTTGTTGTCCTATTGCGGCCGTGGCAAGTGCGAGTGCGACTGCCGCAAGTACTATCCATCTCTTCATTGCAAACCTCCTTGTAAAACGCATCGTCCTCTCCTCGACCTATATTCAAGGTACCGCCGCGCTGTCGTGGATTTGTCTTCCAGGCAACAAATTGAGGAGACGCAGAGAAGTTAATTTTCTGGTAATGGGAAAGAACAAACAGGCTGTGCTGATCGTCGACATGATCAACGACTTTCAGCACGAGGACGGCGATCAGTTATTCCGGCAGGTGCTGCCGATCGCTAGGAGTATAAAAGTATTGAAGGAGCGCGCGAATAAGGCCGGCGTTCCGGTCATTTATGTGAACGATAACTTTGAGCACTGGCACGATACGTTTCAGTCGACGATCAAACATGTCGAGCAAAATTCCGAGGAGGGCCGACAGTTAGTAGAGCTGCTGCGTCCCGGTCGTGACGACTATTACGTTTTGAAACCGCATCGCTCGGGCTTTTATAAAACTCCGCTCGGCGTGCTCCTCGACGAACTCGATGTGGATGAATTGATCATCACTGGATCGACCACAGACATGTGCGTACTCTCGACCGCACACGACGCGCAGATGCGTAAATACAAAATTCGAGTGCCGCGCGATTGCACGACGGGAATAAAAAATGAATATCGCGATCAGGCACTCGACCTGATGGAGCGCGTACTTGACGCGAATATTTCTCCGTCGAGTGAGATCGAATTTATGTAAGCGTCACGACAAAAAGTCGCTGTTCAAAGTTTTGAACTACACATGTGGATGTCTGCGGGCATTCGCAAATGTCGAAGGAGGTTAGAAATTATGCCAAGTAGAATGA
>JBJMGO010000333.1:0-6161 GCA_045807825.1 Pyrinomonadaceae bacterium
CGCACTCCCTCAGCGACAGTTAAGACACGTTCCCGGCGTCGTTCGCACGATGTCAGTATCAGGGGATCGCCACAAGAAAACGGGTTCCGCAATACCCAAGCGTTCTGCAAAGCGATATTGAACATTCGCCGCAGGTGGGCAAGCTCCCGGTTCACTGTTGTGATCGAGCGTTCGGCACCCTTGTATGTTCGCGTCTGTAGCCGCTTGGATCGGAAAGCCGTTAGGTCGGCGTAGGTGATTTCTCTCAAGGCACGGTTGCCGAAGTATGCCCGGAACACCTTCACATAGGTGAGCACGTTATAGGCACCTCTCAACCCGGCAACCTTCTGCCCGTCTACAAACTTGGCCGGGATAGCGTAGTGCTTCTCGTAGTAGTCTGCGAGATCGGCAAAAGATGTCTTAACACTCTCTGCATACCGCACACCCTCATCATCCAAGCCACGGGATAGCTGTTTTAGGATCGCTGACGCCTCACCCTTAGAGGATGCAGTCCGTTTGATGTCTTTTCGCTGTCCGTTGGAGTTAGTAGCCGTGATCCTCGCGAACCACCTTCCGTTTTTGTCTTTAGATACGTAACCGCGTCTTTCGTTCATTTACCCTCTTTCGAGGGCATTCAGAGGTCAACGTGGGATTTCAACGTGGGAACGGCAAGCAGTGGGGTATGCCGTTGCACATCAAAAGTGCCAATTATCGGGGTTTGAAACGTTATGCGGTTTTAACTCACGCCAGATTTTGAGTCTGGTGCGTATACCATTTCGCCACTCCGGCAGGTGTAGACGAATTATCGATGATAGTAAGCCGCACCGCTCGCGGTCAAACCTCGAACAGGATGTCTACCTGAACACGCTGCTTCGCTTCATCGACAAAGCGTTCTATAGAGGCGGCGACCTTCTGCTGGGTCAGCATGTCATGGATCTCGGCCTGCTTCTGCTCGAATGGCGGCACGAGCAATGCAGGTGAGCGAGTGTGAAACGCCGGGACGTATGTGTCGCGGTAGTACTTTTTCTCCTCGTCCGGTGACACCACAACAAACGACTGGAAGCGAAAATTGATGTAATTCTCTATGTCCAGCCTCTGCGCCATCAACCGCTGAAAATTGTCGTCCTTTACCGACTCGAAGCCGACCTGCTTGAGCCGCTGCTCAAAGGCGGCCGTCGACGGGAAATGCCCAAGAGTCTCCTGGATCTTATCGGCAACTTCCTTATCGGTAGGCGCCTGACGGGGCAGCCGCTGGGCCTCCAGGGCGAAAAGTCGTTGATCGATAAGGGTTTGCAGCGCCTGCTGCAGGTCCTCGTGACGCGGCGGGTCAAGTGGCGCATTCGGCTGCAGGGCGATCTGCCAGAGGAGGTCCGAGTATGTGATCAACTCCGTGCGCGTGCCGTCGCTGAGCACCGCCACGGTCCTGTCAACCACCTGCTGCCCTGATGATGTCAGAGCGCAAAAGACCGCTATCGCCGCCACCGCGATAGCCTCCAATATTCTTCGCTCGGCCTCTGTTGCCTTCATCTCTCCTGATTTTAATTCTAGACCGCGAAAAAGGCTGCTTCAAGCTTTTCCTCCGGGTTTTATCGGTTGACAAAGCAGGTTAAAACAGTTTTAATTACTGAGGAAGTACCTGCCGCTTCCGTATCCGAGTCTCCATTCTAGAGATCCTCCCGGCACATTTCCCGCCAACCGGGAAAGGCCCACGAATGCAATCAGCAACAACGTCCAAGCAGGACGCGAGTTCGCCTCCGTCGCCCGCGGTGCACGAACGCAGCACGTCCGATCTTAAGTTCATATCTGAGCTTGGCCGCAGCCTTCTCTTTACGGTTCACCCAAAGAAGGTCGCGAGCCGAGTCGCTGAAGCTTTGTGTGAGCGCCTGGATGCTGAGATCTGTGGGTTCGCGGTTGAGTTAGGAAGTGTCGGTTTGATCAGCAGCACGTGCGGTAAGCAGGGTCAGGTCGACGGGACCTTTAACAAGCAGCGTCTCGAGAAGTGGCTTGCTTTCATGCCGCCACAGGTCGGCTATCGTGAGGACGACAAGGCAGAATTCTTGATGGGCGGAGGCAAGCACGTGAGCGAGTACATCTCGCCGCTCCACATCAATGGTGAGATCCGCGGGGCTATCGTGATCGGGCTCGGCAAAAGCGAATTCTCCGACCTCGAAATGAAACTCGTCGACGCCGTCACGCAGATGTCTGCTATGAGCGTCAATCTCACTGCACATTACGAATCTGCAATGAGCGACTCGGTCAATGAGGCACGCGAGGAGAATCGCAGGTTTACGGAAGCCGTTCTCGATGCCCTCCCCCTCTCGCTCTATGTCGTCGACCGCGACTACAAGATCGTCACCTGGAATAAGCAGCGTGAGGTCGGAGATCTCGGCGTGCCGAGAGACATGGCAATCGGACGGGACGTTTTTGATGTTCTCGACAAGTATCCGCAGGGCCGGGTCCGGGAGGAATTCGAGCGTGCATTCCGCACGGGGCGTATCGAGCGGATCGAGCAACAAACCGTTGCGGCCGATGGTACCGCCAAGCACTGGCTCATCAGCAAAGTCCCGATGCGATCCGCAGGCTCAAAAGACGTCACTCACGTTATCTCCGTCGGCGAGGACGTAACGGTACGGGTGGAGGCGATCCACGCGATGAACCGCGCCGAAAAGCTTGCCGCCGTTGGACGTCTTGCGGCAGGCATCGTTCACGAGATAAACAATCCGCTCGCGACGATCGCCGCGTGTGCCGAGTCGTTGGAACAGCGCGTTGATGAAGGTGCCTTTGAGGCCTCGGACTCAGTTCAAGACCTCAGCGAGTACCTTGGACTCATCAAGAGCGAAGCTTTCCGCTGCAAGACGATCACGACCGACCTTCTCGACTTCAGTCGGGTCCGGGCAGGCGAACGCAGCTCCGTGGACGCCGGTGATGTCGTCCGCTCCGCCGCGAATCTCATTTCACACCAAAAGCGTGGCTCCAATGTCGTGCAGGAGCTTGATATCGAGTCCGGCTTGCCGCTCGTTTCCGCCGATCCCGGTCAGATCCAGCAGGCCGTCATTGCTCTTGGCACCAACGCTATAGACGCCATGCCGGACGGTGGCAGCTTAACCTTCCGCGTCGCCTCGCGGGGCAATAGGATCCTGATCGAGATCGAGGACACCGGCCACGGCATTCCGCCCGAGAATGTCTCGAGAATATTCGAGCCATTTTTTACGACAAAGGAGGTCGGCAAGGGCACCGGTCTTGGCCTCGCGGTTTGCTACGGCATCGTCAGCGAACACGGCGGACGCATCAGCGTTCGTTCGAGCGTCGGCAAAGGCACGACGTTCTCGATCTTCCTGCCTGTGAGCGGTGAGTGAGATCGCTTATCTTCAACTCCCGATCCTAAACTGCCCAACCCGAAAATATGGCCCGACTCTTAGTTGTTGACGATGAAAAAAATTTAAGGCTCGTCGTCGAAAAGGAATTGACGCGTCAAGGTCACGAGGTGGTCTGTGCCGAGGATGGCGAGGCCGGCTGGTCCACGCTCGAGGATCAGGATTTTGATGTCGTGCTCTGCGATATCAACATGCCGCGGCTCGACGGTCTCGGATTGCTCCGGCGCACGCGCGAGCGGCTCTCGCAGGCGCCTGAGGTGATCATGCTAACAGGTCAGGCCACTGTCGAGTCCGCCATCGAGGCCATGAAGCTCGGCGCCTACGACTATCTAACAAAGCCATATCGTATCGGCGAATTGTCCGCTCTAGTCACCGCCGCCGCCGATAAACAGCAGCTAAAGGTGGACAATTCACGCCTACGCGCTCAGATAGCGCGAACGACACAGCAGCTTCCCGACATTGTCGCGGAGTCGGCTCAGATGAAGGAAGCTCTGCGCCTTGTAAATCGTGTCGCGCCATCAGAGACCTCTGTCCTGATCACCGGCGAGTCTGGCGTCGGTAAAGAGTTGGTCGCACAGGCGATCCATCGCCTCAGCTCGCGTGCTGAAAAGCCCTTCATCGATCTCAACTGTGCCGCGCTGCAGGACACGCTTCTCGAGAGCGAGCTGTTTGGCCATGAAGCCGGTGCCTTCTCCGGTGCGCGCACACGCAAGCTCGGGCTTTTTGAGATCGCGGACGGTGGCACGCTCTTTCTCGACGAGGTAATGGAGATGCCCATGCAGCTCCAGTCAAAGTTGCTGCGCGCGCTCGAGACCCGCTCGTTTTTCCGTGTTGGAGGAGTGAAAAAGGTTCAGGTGGACGTTCGCCTCCTCGCCGCTACCAACCGCGATAAGTCGCAGGCGATTGCTGACGGAGTCTTTCGGTCCGACCTGCTGTACCGGATCAACAGTTTTGAGATCAACATCCCGCCGCTTCGCGAGCGCCGTGAGGATATCGAGCCGCTCGCGCGTCATCTCCTGCACAAGCTAGCCGGACACAACGAGCCGGAGCTTGCTCCGGCTGCGATCGAGGCACTGCTTAATTTTGAATGGTCGGGCAACGTGCGTCAGCTCCGCAATTGTCTCGAGCGTGCCAT
Organism: Pyrinomonadaceae bacterium; assembly: GCA_045807825.1. Lineage (GTDB taxonomy): Bacteria > Acidobacteriota > Blastocatellia > Pyrinomonadales > Pyrinomonadaceae > OLB17. The sequence continues at coordinate 4,489 of JBJMGO010000333.1, forward strand.
TCTGCTTTCTGACAACGGCATGATAACGCCCCGCGAGCTGCCGCCGGAGATCGCCTATGCAAGCGATCGTCCGAACGTTTCGGTAAGCTACGGCACACCACAATCTGCGAGTCACAGCGGATTTCAGAATTCTGCACCGACCAATCTGCGCGATGTCGAGCGTCAGCAGATCCTTGGAGCTCTCGAAAAGACAGGCTGGCATCGCGGCAAGACCGCCGAGCTTCTCGGCATCTCACCATCGACTCTCTATCGCCGCCTTCGCGAATACGGCCTCGACACCCGCTAACATCATGCGCAAGACACTCCTGCTTGCAATTGCATCCATCTGTCTCCTCGCAGGCACCTCGCTGGCGCAGCATTCCACGGCAGGCGAGGTCGTCGACGTTATCGACGGTAAGACACTCGCGCTTTTAACCAACAGCGGCCGCAGTATCGTCGAGCTTCAGTACATTGAGGTCCCGCAGCAGGGGCCGATGGCTGAGACGGTAAAGACGCATCTTCGGCTACTCGCCCTTGGGAAAAAGGCAGTCTACATGCCTCACGTCATCCGCGACGACCGAAGCGCCGGTGTCCTTGAGATCGGCGGGGTGGATATGGCCGGCCAGATGCTCCGTGACGGTGCCGCATGGCATGTGCCATCGCAGCTCTCGGGCCAGCCTGCTGGCGAGAGCGATGAGTACGGGTCTCTGGAAACTTCTGCAAAAAAAGAAGGTCGCGGCGTCTGGACAAATAGCTCGGTCAAGCCACCATGGGAGGCGCCGGAAAAGCCGCCAGTTTCCGGAGTGATCCTGGCGTCAGAACGAAGCACAAGCCGTCAGGCCGCGTCGCCAAAGAACCCGCGCCTGGGTGACACGGGAATGCTGCTCAACGGGTACGATCCGGCCTCTCGTACTGGATTCTTGAGTCTTGGGTTGTTTGGCTTAGGAATGGCGCCTGATGTTGTGGACGACGTGAGATTCGCGGTCGACTTTAGCTACTACTACAAAGAGGACGAGCGCTTTAAGAGAACGGGCTCGTTCGTCTTCACATTGGTCTCCGACGCGGCAAAGCCGATCTTCGACAAAGACAGCTCTCTGGTGCTCTACGGCGGCGGCAGCCCCATCACTATTCCCGCGGGCAAACGCTTCGTCAAAAACATCGACGGTCGTGTTGTTGAGAAGATGTTCTACCGAATGGACTCATCGATCATAAAACGGATCATAAACAACAATTCAGCCTTCATGAAGGTGCACAACCACGTCCTAGTCATGACCGGCGCGCGATATCTGCTTTACACGATGGTCCAGGTGACCGGCTGACTCTGCAGCTTCTATTTTTGGATCACATAGTTCACGACGTACTGCCTCAACTTATCCCGGTGGGCGTGTAGATAGTCGTCATAATCCTGCGCGATCCCCTCATCCGGCCGTGCCATGAGCACAAACGCCTCCAGGACGCCGTCCTTGTCCATCTTCTCGAGCATTGCGATCTGACTGTTTAGCTGCTTTGGCTTCGTTGAGCGCGCCACCGACACCACGCTTCGGAGTGCGTCCACCTCCTCGGTCATGCTGTGGCGGTAAGTTTTCTCTTTTGGAAAGGCTTTAGCGAATTTTGTTTTACGCCAGTCCTCGCGGGTCGACGAATAGGCGATCCACGCCATTGAACCGTCATCGGCCATCGACAGGTTGATGGTC
>JBJMGO010000334.1:0-3887 GCA_045807825.1 Pyrinomonadaceae bacterium
GGTATTTTTCGGGTCCTTACTGACCTCTGCATCGAGGTTGATCAGATAAACTTCAAACCGCTTCACCATTGCCACTCCTTTGTTTCAAAGGAGGTCGAGGCTGAGTCGTCGAGCTCGTCATCGTCATTCTCAGCCATCGTCTTAAAGGCGTCGGCCCAGCCGTCGCGCGGCCGCTGGGCCTTTCGGATCAGAATGCCGTCGGGGTGCAGCTCCAGGTCGACATCGCCCGAGATCCGGGTCTCCTCAAGCAAAACTTTGGGAATTCTGATGCCCTGTGAGTTGCCGATCTGGATGATCTGAGACTTCATAGCTACAATGTAATTACTTCAAGGCCGCCCATGTAGGGCTGGAGTACTTTCGGGATCAAAATACTGCCGTCCGGCTGCTGATAGTTCTCCACAACCGCGATCCACGTCCTGCCGACAGCGAGACCGCTGCCGTTCAGCGTGTGGACGAACTCGGGCTTTGCACCGCCCGAGCGGCGAAATCGCGTATTCATACGCCTCGCTTGAAAGTCACCGCAGTTCGAGCAGCTGGAGATCTCGCGATACGTCTGCTGCGACGGCAGCCAGACCTCAATGTCGTATGTCTTTTGTGCCGAAAAGCCCATATCGCCCGTCGATAGCACCATCGTGCGATAGGGCAGTCCGAGAAGCTGCAATATCCGCTCCGCGTCAGCGGTGAGCTTTTCGTGCTCGTCTTCGCTGGTTTCGGGAGTGGTGAGTTTTACAAGCTCGACCTTCTCAAATTGATGCTGTCGAATCAGCCCACGAGTGTCGCGGCCGTAGCTGCCCGCCTCACTGCGAAAGCACGGCGTGTACGCGACAAACCGCTTTGGCAGATCAGCCGCATCGAGCATTTCGCCCGCAAAATAATTGGTCACGGGCACCTCGGCCGTAGGAATGAGCGCCAGCCCTCGTTCGTCGGTTGTAACGAACAGGTCCGCTGCAAACTTCGGCAATTGCCCGGTGCCAAACAACGAATTTCTGTTCACCAAAAACGGCGGCAGGGTCTCGGTGTAGCCCGCCTCACGCTGGGTGTCGAGCATAAAGTTGACGAGCGCCCGTTCTAGCATCGCGCCGGCACCGTTGAGAATAGCGAAGCGCGAACCAGAGATCTTACCCGCCCGCTCCAGATCAAGGATGCCGAGAGATTCGCCAATATCGACGTGGTCTTTTGGCTCAAAATCGAACTCACGTGGCTCGCCCCAACGGCGGATCTCTTTGTTTGCTGCTTCGTCAGGCCCCACCGGGACGTCAACGGCCGGGATGTTAGGGAGGCCGGAGAGAAGCTCCTGCATGGCGGCATCGGCATCGTCGCGGCGTCTCTCTAGATCGGCCTGTTTTTCCTTGAGGCCTGTGACCTCCGCCTTCTTGGCACCTGCTTCCTCGGGGTTTCCTGCCTGCATCAGGGCCCCGATCTCTTTGCTTGCGGCGTTCCGCTGCTGATTTATGGCGTCGGCCTCACCAATAATGCGGCGGCGCTCCGCGTCCATCTCGAGAAAGCGGTCCAAAACCTCTGCCGAGAACGACCGATCGGCCATCGCGGAGCGAACAGCATCGAAATTCTCCCTAATAAATGCAAGATCCAACATAAGCTATAGAAAATGTAATCACATTGTTATCACCGTGGCAAGTCTCGCGTGTTTCCTGGCCCCCGGCTTGGCGCACATGCCTCGGATACACTAATCTATCGACTTTATGGCGGCTAAAATTCGCAAGGCGGTATTTCCTGCGGCGGGGCTTGGGACCCGCTTTCTTCCGGCAACCAAGGCTTCTCCCAAGGAGATGCTTCCGCTCGTGGACAAACCCCTGATCCAATATGGCGTTGAGGAGGCTGTGGCCTCGGGGATAAGCTCGATACTGATCATTACCGGGCGCGATAAATCGTCGATCGAGAACCATTTCGACATTTCTTACGAGCTTGAGGATACGCTTCGCGAACGGGGAAAGACCAAGACACTTGAAGAGGTCCACTCCGTCGCCGAGATCGCCCGCATCAGCTATACGCGCCAAAAGCAGGCCCTCGGCCTCGGCCATGCCATCTATCAGGCGCAGGATTACGTAGGCAATGAACCCTTCGCGGTAGTCCTCGCAGACGACATCGTCGATGCCAAAGTTCCGGCTCTCAGGCAGATGATCGACGTCTACGAGAAATACGACGCGCCGGTGATAGCGACGATGCAAGTTGCGGGCGAGGCGATCTCTCGTTTCGGTGTTATCGACGCCGAGGAGGTCGAACCGAATGTTTACAAGATCCGCGACATGGTTGAGAAACCGCCGCTCAGCGAAGCTCCCTCGGACCTCGCTATCATCGGCCGGTACGTTTTCACGCCTGATATTTTTGCCGCGATCGAGCGAACGGAGCCCGGTTCAGGCGGCGAGATCCAAATCACGGACGCCATGCGCATCCTTTTGAAGGAACGCCCGATCTACGCCGTAAAGCTCGATGGCATCCGCCACGATGCCGGCGACAAGCTGGGATTCCTGATAGCCAATATAGAATTCGCTCTAAAACGCGACGACCTCGGCCCTAAATTCCGCGATTACCTCAGGTCGCTCGATCTGACGTAGCCTCTGCGTTTACTCAGCGTTCTCTGCGTGAGACGGCTCGTTCCAGGCGTTGAACGCGGCGCTGACGCCGAGACCGCCGAGAAGACTTCGTTTCCCCAAAACCGCCCTATCCGCTAGAATTTACATATATTTAGCGCGGATTCAGGCGCTTCTGTGCACATGCCGCTATCGACGATCGAGGAAGCTGTTCACGATATTCGCAACGGCAAGATGATCATCATTGTCGACGACGAAGATCGCGAGAATGAGGGCGATCTCGTCTGCGCCGCTGAGAAGGTCACGCCTGAACTGATCAACTTTATGGCCGTCCACGGTCGCGGGCTGATATGCCTGCCGCTCACCGAGGAGCGATGTGCGGAATTGCAGCTCTTTCCACAAACGACCGAAAACACATCGCACCTGGGCACTGCCTTCACCACCTCCATAGAGGCGCGCGAGGGCGTAACGACCGGAATTTCCGCGGCAGACCGCGCGACGACGATCCTAACCGCAGTCAACGCAAACACAAAACCGCACGACCTCGCTCGACCCGGACACGTTTTTCCTCTAAGGGCAAAGAATGGTGGCGTTCTCGTTAGAGCCGGTCAAACAGAGGCCAGTGTTGATATCGCCAGAATTGCGGGCCTTACTCCGGCCGCGGTGATCTGCGAGATCATGAATGACGACGGCACTATGGCCCGACTGCCCGAGCTTGAGGGATTTGCCGCAAAACACGGGCTAAAGATCATTTCCGTCGCAGATCTGGTCCGGTATCGTGTCGAAAAAGAGCCGCTTGTCCGCCGCGTTGCCGAGGCGAGTCTGCCCACCGATGACGGCACGATAAAAGCGATCGCCTACGAGAACATCCTCAATGGCGAGACGCACGTCGCTTTTGTGATCGGTGACGTAAAGAATGCAACTGGCGCCGTGCCAGTGCGCGTCCAAACCGAGAATATAACCTTCGCGATGTTTGGCGCACGTATCGGCGAGGCCAAGAGCGCCGTCGCGAGCTCTCTCCAAAAGATCAACGAAGCGGGGTATGGCGTCATACTGTATTTACGGCAGCGTGATAATAACCTCGACTTGGTGAACCAGCTCAAAACCTACGCCTTGATGCAGGAAAGCGGGGTCGATTTCCAGACGGCGAGGCGTGAGACGGGATACGGCAAAGTGCACGATTACGGTATTGGAGCGCAGATACTCAAGGACCTCGGGCTGCAAAAGATAAAACTGCTCTCGAATCATCCGCCTCGTGTCGCCGCACTCGACGCATTTGATCTCGAGATAGTTGAGACCGTGAGCCTGTAATCTACATAAGAGCGGAATGGCCGCCGA
>JBJMGO010000335.1:0-3991 GCA_045807825.1 Pyrinomonadaceae bacterium
AATGAAATGGGTGTGCCGAGTCTCTCATTCCTGCAAAGCTATGCCGGCATTCAGCGGCTTGCAGAAAGGATCTCGGCTATCCAGCTCGCCGACGCCGATAAAAAGCCGGTTGAATACAAGCGGCTACAGACCGGCGAGTATCTCGCCGAGCACCGCTTTGCGTGGTTCCGCTACGTTGTCGATCTAAAGCAGTCGGCGAATGCCTTTTCGTATGCTCATGCCTCGTGGCTTAAGGCAGACGGCGGGATGCTCGCGCTGGACGATCTGCTGCCCCAACCGACCAATAAGCTGAGGGTGAGGCTGACGTTAGAGCTGCCGCGGGGGTGGCAGTTCATCTCGAATGAAGATCGTCCGGGAGAGGACGTTCTCAAGGTCAGTGATGCTCAGCGGGCGGTCGTGTTTGTCGGAAAGCAGTGGCGCGTACAGCCGATCGCGGGCACAACGTCAAAGATGATCCTGGGAGGCGATCTCCAGGTTGGTGATGCCGCCATCTCAGAGGACGCAGCGGCAGTTTACAAGGAGTACGTGCGGCTATTTGGCTCCGCCGCCGTTGGCGTGCAGCCGCAGATCGCCATCATTCGCCTGCCGTCAATGATGGCTGGAACGTGGGAAGCAGAAACCCGAGGTTCGACAGTAACGATCGTGACCTCCGGCGGCTTGTCACCGTCGGATGCCGAGCAGCGGCTCGACAAGCAGCTTCGGCATGAGCTTTTTCATTTGTGGCTGCCGAATGGCGTAAACCTCGCCGGCAACTACGACTGGTTTTATGAGGGATTTGCCGTTTACGAGGAGCAAAAGCTCGGCGTTGCGATGAACCAGATCCGCTTTGAGGACTTTTTGGGAACGCTCGGCCGTGCTTACGATATCGACCGCTGGACCAATCCGCAGCGTTCTCTGATAGAGGTCTCGCAAGACCGCTGGTCGGGAGCGAGTGGGCAGGTATATGCACGAGGTATGCTGGTGGCCTTTTTGTGTGACGTCGGGTTGCTCGATTCGTCAAAAGGAAAGAGATCCGTCGAGACGTTGCTCAGGCAGATCTTTGACGAACACAAAGCAGCCTCGGCGGCGGTTAGCGGGAATGACGCTATCATTGCCTTGTTGCGATCCCAACCCGAGATCGCATCTATCGTTGACGATTACGTGAGCGGCTCAAGAGCTATAGACTGGGCTCCAATCCTTAAACCGGCTGGTATTCAGGCGACAGCGAGGGATCAACTGACGCAGCTAAGCGTTGCCGTTAAACTCAATGGAAGGCAAAAGACTTTGCTCGACAAATTGGGTTATAATAACTGGCGAAAACTTGCCCCAAAGTAGATGAAAGTTCGTTTTTTCCTCCTTTTTGCCCTGATATCGATCAGTGTTTTTGCCGCCGGATGCAGCCTCTTGCAAGGCAGCATCGTCGGCCCGACAGATACCGCTACGGTCATCGCCAAGACCGCGCAGATCCGCACGTCATTCTCGGTGGTCGCCGCTGACCTTCTCGAAGTGAAACGCGGCGATAAGCTCGACGTTCTGGACCAGGTCGAGTTTGAAAAAGTGCCGTGGTTCCGCGTCCGCGCGCACGATGAGGCTCAGACCGAAGGCTGGATCGAGGCTCAAAACGTCATCACGAGCGGCACCCTGCAAAAGTCCAAGGATCTCGCCGAGCAGTTCAAGGACCAGCCGCCTCAGGCTGCGGGAATGATCCGGTCGGTCAGCAACCTGCGCGGAGCTCCAGACATGGCTCCAGAGAACGTATTTTTTAGACTCCCTGCGGGCTCAAATTTCGAGATCATGTCCTGGAAATTTGTGCCAAAGCAGGAGGCTCCAGACGTCGATGATGCTCCGAAAGGTCAGCAGAAGCCGGGCCAAAAGGTAGAGCCGAAATCGTCTGACGATGACGATGACGAGCCGCCGCGCCTCGATGAGAAGTACGACATGTGGTATCTGATCAGGCTTGACCCTGCGCAGTCGCCGGCCCCCGCCGGTTGGATATTTGGACGGCAGGTCGAGCTGCAGGTGCCGAGTGACATTTCATTCTTTCAGGCGAACGACCACAAATTCATAACCTGGCAGCGTCTTGACTCCGACGCAGCGAACAAGGTCGGTGCAGGCGACAAGTCGCTCGCCCCAGGAAGCTGGGTGATCCTCGCTCGCGATCCTTATTCAAAACCGATCGACGGCGTTGAGCCGGACATCGACTACATTCTCGTGCTTGCGTTCGATAAATACGACCAGAATTACTACACCGTCTGGCGAACCACGGGGCACAAGGTCGTCTTTGGCCGACTGCCGCTAAAGGTTGAGGGTAAGGGTGACAACAAGACATTTAGCATAACCTTGCGCAATCCACAGACGGGCAGTTTTGACGAGAAGCGGTTTGTCGTATTCAAGGATAAGACGCGACTGCGCGTAACTCCACCCGAGGACATAGGTCAGTATGAGACCAACCAGGATGACGAGTAGCGACGATCCGTTTGATGAGCCGGTCGAGATACCTATCACCGATTCACTAGACCTGCATTCGTTCTCACCCAAGGACATTCGCAATGTTGTTGAGGCTTATCTCGACGAGGCTCGAAAGAAAGGCTTTAAGATCGTCAGGATCATCCACGGCAAGGGCGTCGGCGTGCAGCGAGAGATCGTTCGCAACGTCCTCTCCGAGACTTATTTTGTGAAAAGCTTTAAGAATGCACCCGAATTCTCAGGCAGTTGGGGTGCGACGATCGCAGAGCTCGAGAACTAGCGGTCCTCGATGACATCGGCCCAGGACTCCTCGGTGATGCCGGGCGAGAGTTGCTCGAGGAGCTCATTCTGCTCCGCGATGCAATGCTCGGCGTCGGCAAGGCGTGCGGCGAGGTCGGTGTGTTTTGCTTCGAGAGCTTTGAGGTATTTGCGCCGCTCGCGGTTCATGCGGTCGGCATAGGCCAGGTAACTGAATTGAAGTCCCGCAATGCCTAGGAGCACGAGACACAGACCGATCAAAACATACATCAGCATAAAACCCTGATCTCCACCTTGAAGGATCGCTGTTTCAGACGATTATAACTTTCAATTTCATCAGTAGCGAAGATAAACTGTTCAAAAACTACGAGGGGAGAAGAAATGGTCGAAATAGATATCGTCAACACCAATCCGGACGCGCCGCGGCTCGACAGGCGTGAATTCTTTGTTACCTCTATCGTCGGCGCAGGCCTGTATGCGGCGGCAGTATCGCCCATAGCGGCCCAGACGGTGATCCACACGGACGATAAAGGGCTTGTTGTTGGAGAGGTCGATATTCCGGTCGCCGACGGTCAGATCCCTGCGTATCGTGCGATGCCGGACAAGGGCAAGAAATTTCCTGTCGTGCTTGTGATCCACGAGATATTTGGCGTGCACGAATGGATTCAGGACGTGTGCCGCCGCTTTGCAAAACTCGGCTATATGGCGATCGCACCGGCACTTTACTCACGGCAAGGGGACGTTCACCATCTGCCGGACCCGCCGACGCTGCAGCGGGATATTTTCAACAAGATTCCAGACACTCAGGTGAACTCTGATCTCGACTCGACACTCGCATGGGCCGCTAAGAATCACGGAGATACCAAGAGAGCTGCCATCACAGGTTTTTGTTGGGGTGGAAGGGTAGTCTGGATGTACTCGGAGCACAATCCACATTTGAAGGCAGGTGCCGCATTTTATGGTCGCGTGACCTCCTCGCCGAACTCACCCGTCAACCCCGTCCAGCCGACAAATCCGATCGATCACGTTAAAGATCTAAAAGTGCCGGTAATCGGCTTTTACGGAGGCAAGGACACTGGAATCACGCCGGAACAGGTGAACAAGATGCGGGACGCTCTCAACGCCGAGCACAAGACCAACGACATCAACATCTATCCTGATGCTGGACATGGATTCTTTGCCGACTATCGGCCTCAGTACAGCCAAAAAGCCGCCGAGGATGCTTGGCCCAAGCTGTTGGCCTGGTTCAAAAAATACGGCGCAAGCCCAAGCTAAACATGAGTGGAAA
>JBJMGO010000336.1:0-9805 GCA_045807825.1 Pyrinomonadaceae bacterium
CGCGCCGGTTACGGAATGTACTACACACAGATCCGATCGAATGAAGTCGCCGGCTACCTGATCAGCGGACTCGATGGAATTGCCACCTACACCGCCAATCCGGGTCAGGTCGGATTCCCAACCTGCTTAACGGGAGCGTGCTTACCCGTCAACGTTGATCCCCGAACCATTCCGGCATCGGAGATTCCCGCCCGTGATATTCAGATCATTGCCGGTAAGCGTGCCTTTTACCAGGCGCAGTTTGCACGGTACGGACTCGACTTCAGCAAGATCGCTTCGCTATACCCTGACAAGTTTGTGAATCCGCGAAGCCAGGTCTTCACATTTGGCGTTGAGCGGGAGCTCTTTAAAGGATTCTTCCTCGGCAGCGATTACGTTCGTCAGCACCTGAGCAACATCGATCGGACCGTGGATCTCAACGCTCCGACGCCTTTCCTGAGAACAGCCGCAGGCCAGACTCGTTCGGTCGCGGCGGCGAATGCCACCCGTCCGATCCTTCCCGTCGCCGGCGGCGTGCGCCAGATCAACGCGATCATGAATCTAGGCGTTGCTGATTACCAGGGTCTCCAGACGCAGGCGACTTACCGGCGCAGCAACCGATGGTTTGCGTCCGTTAGCTTTACCGCTTCGCATGCGACAAACACTACTGAGCCGGATGGCAACGGTATCGGTCCAAATGAGTCTAATATCACCGAGCTTGGCGAGCAGGAGCGTGGCACTTCACTTGTCGATCAGCAGTACCGCGCTGTAATTCAGGGAAGCTATAACCTGCCCTGGAATTTCACAGTCGGCACGCTGATGCAGTTCGCTTCCGGTCGTCCGTTTAACTCTACGACGGGTGTCGATAACAACGGCGACGGCATTCAGAGTGATCGGCCCGTGGTCAATGGCTCGGTAATTCAGAAATCGGCTTTCCGCGGTCCGGGAACGCAAGACATCGCCGCCTACATCGAGAACCGCATTCGCATAACCGAGCGGACGCACCTCACACTTCGGCTCGAGGGCTTTAATCTGACGAATCACGCCAACATGCTTGCCCGTGGTGTGACCGTTTTTGGGAATGGCACGACCCCTAACTCGGACTTCGGCGCGTTTGTTGGCGGACTCGGGACGTCGACAACAGCCATTCCCGCCTTTGCTAATATTGATCCGCCGAGGGTATTCCAGCTCCAGGCGAGGTTTAGTTTTTGATCGGCAGCCCGCTCTTCGAACTCTGCGGCTCCTCTGCGCACTCTGCGTGAAACCGGCCTTAGGCCGCACTCAAACGCGGAGCACGCTGAGGGGCTGCGGAGAGCGCAGAGGGATTTGGACTATCATGGTTAAGGATATATGAGGATCATCACCGCCGCAAGTCTTTTCCTGATCGCGTGCTTCTCCCTCGCCTGCTCCCGATTCAACAGCAAGCCCAGTAGCGAGGTCAACACCGATCGGGTGATCGTCATCTCACCGATCTACAACGAGATCATCTTTGCCTTGGGAGCACAGGATAGAGTTGTCGGTGTCGATCTCTCGAGTACATATCCGCCCGAGATCAAGAACGTGACGACGGTTGGCTATCACCGTGCATTGAGTGCGGAGGGAATACTCTCGCTTCACCCAACCGTGATCCTCACCGAGGACAACAACATCGGGCCGCCGCAGGTCGTCGATCAGATCAAGCAGCTGAATATTCCGATCCAGGGCTTTAACTCAAAAAACGATACGATCGACGGTACAAAGGCGCTGATCCGTGAGATCGGCGCGTTCTTTCACAAAGAGCAAAAGGCCGAGGAGCTTTGCGGCAACCTCGACAGGCAGCTCACCTCCGCACAGGAAGAGGTTAAAAAATATAACGACCATCCAAAGGTCGCGATCGTTCATTTTGGCCGTGCTTCGAACGTCTACATGGTGGTTGGGAAAACTGGCGGCGAGGGCGGAGCCGGCGGCAAGATGATCGAGATGGCCGGCGGCGTGCCCGCGATCCAGTCGGACGGCATGCAGCGAATGGCCTCGCCGGAGATCGTCGCTCAGGCAAATCCCGACATCATTCTCGTGACGAGCTACGGCTTTGATCACGCGGGCGGCGTCGACCAGATCAAGCAGCTTCCGGGCGTCGACACGTCAAACGCCGCCAAAAACAACAAGATCTACCGCATCGAGGAGGGCGAGCTGATGTACTTTGGCCCGGGTACGGGTGATAACCTATTGAAGCTGGCAAAGCTGATACATCAATAGTTTGGAGGGCGGGCATCCCTGCCAGCCCTTTTTGTGAATAAGCGTCCACGAACTTTGATACTGATCCTGGCGATCCTCTCCGTCGTGATCCTGGCGGCGTCGATCCGCTATGGCGCGATCGATTTTGCACTGTCCGATATTGTCGCCGCTCTTTACTCGCTCGTCGGCGGTCCCGAGCCGACACTCGATCAACGGATATTTCTGGAATTACGTCTGCCGCGTGCTGTGCTTTGCCTGCTCGTGGGTGCAAGTCTTGGCGTCGGGGGGACCTTGATGCAGGCGCTGTTTCGCAATCCGATCGTTGAGCCGGGACTCGTCGGCACATCAAGCGGAGCGGCACTGGGCAGTGCACTCTTTTTTGTTCTTGGCGGCGTGCTCGACATCGGCATGAGCCTCTGGAGCCTGCCCATCGCCGCATGCATCGGCGGGATCATTGCGACATATCTCGTCTTCGCTCTCGCACGCTCGCGTGAGGACGGAAGGTCCTCGATCGTGATGCTGCTGCTCACCGGGCTTGCGATAAACGCACTTGGCTTGAGCGCTATCGGGTTCCTCACCTACATCGCCCGCGACCCGCAGGCGAGGTCGATCACATTCTGGAGCCTCGGCACGCTCTCAGGAGCAAACTGGAAGTCGGTCGCAATCGTCGCCGTCTCGACCATCGGCGGCACCTTGCTCGCGCTTCGATACGCCAAGCAGCTCAACGCCCTCATGATCGGTGAGGAGGAGGCCGTCTACCTCGGCGTCAACGTCAACCGCCTCAAGTGGATCATTCTCTCGATCAATGTTGTGATCGTCGCGGTCGCGACCGCCTTTACCGGCGTCATCAGCTTCGTCGGGCTCATCGTGCCGCACATTCTGCGAATGCTGCTTGGCTCCGAGAATCGCTACCTCATCATCGGCAGTGCATTCATGGGCGCCATCATCCTCAGCCTCGCAGACCTGATCGCCCGCTTCGCTCTCAGACCGGCCGAACTCCCGATCGGGATCGTCACATCAGCCGTCGGCGTACCGGTGTTCATTTATCTACTCAGGCGGAGGCAGTATGTGTTTTAACTCAGCGATCTCTGCATCCGCCTCTGGGTCCTCTGCGACACCTCCGCGTGCTCGGCGTGAAATGTACTTGCAGATCTCTTCAACGCGGACCACGCAGAGAACCCCGCAGAGAACGCAGAGTACTACCGGATGTTAGAGGCCCGAGACATTACATTCACCATAAATGGTCGCGAGCTGCTGTCCGGCGTGTCTGCTACCTTTGAGCCTGGCAAGCTCCACCTCATCATCGGCCCGAACGGAGCCGGCAAATCGACATTGATCAAGCTGCTCGCACGGCTGACGCGCCCGACCAACGGCTCTGTCCTTTATGAAGGCACCGACGTCACCGCCACAAGCGAGATGATCCTAGCGAAAAAACGCGCCGTGCTGTCGCAGGCGATCGAGGTGGCCTTTCCGCTGAGTGTTAGCGAGGTCGTGATGATGGGTCGCTATCCGCACTTTGGCGGACGTCCAGGGCCGGCAGACAAGAAGCTGGTTGACGGGATGATGTCCCTCGTTGACGTTATGGAATTCGCGGATCGCAACTACCAAACCCTGAGCGGCGGCGAACGCCAGCGGGTAAACTTCGCCCGCGTCCTGGCCCAGGTCTGGCCGACCCAGCACGAGACAACAGACTTTCCGGCGTGCCGCTACCTGTTTCTCGACGAGCCGCTCACCTTTCTCGATATCCATCATCAGATCGATTTTATGAAAAAGGTGCGCGAATTCGCGAGTGCGCCAGAGGCCGTCACCATAGGCGTCGTTCACGATCTCAATCTCGCAACCAGATTCGCCGACCGGCTGTACATGATCGACGGAGGCCGCATCGTCGCCGCAGGTACGCCAGATGAGGTCCTAACCGCAGATCTCATCCGACAAGTCTTTGCCGTCGAGCCGGAGTTTGTTGCCACGGCCGACGGCGTTCACCTGATCTTTAACTAATTATTTTAGGAACTTTGTGTCAAAGGCACGCGGCAGCAGGTCGCGCATTTGGACGGTCTCGACCTTGCCGTTGAGGTTTGCAAAGATCACAGGTATGTCACCGCCAAATTCCCAGATGATCTGCCGGCAGACGCCGCATGGAGGCGTGAGTTCGTCGGTGTCTGTGACGACGGCGATCCTGGTGATCTTGCGTTTGCCGTGCGAGATCGCATTCCAGACGGCGACGCGCTCGGCGCAGACGGTCAGGCCGTAGCTCGCGGACTCGACGTTGCTGCCGACAACGATGTCGCCCTCCTCGGTCTCGAGAGCCGCTCCTACCTTGAACTTTGAGAAGGGAGCATACGAGTTCTCACGAACCTGTGATGCGGCCTCGATGAGCTCCTGATCGCTATGTGACATCTACTGCTGTGCTTCCTTTTCCTTGACTAGTTTCTCACGCACCATGCTGCACAGAAAGTCGACGCTCACGCCCATCTGTGCACCCTCCGGGATGATCACGTCCGCGTGCCGCTTCGACGGCTCGACAAACTCCCAGTGCATCGGCCGTATGGTCCGAATGTACTGGTCCATCGTGTGCTCGTACGTGCGGCCGCGCTCTGCGTGATCTCGTTTCAGACGGCGGATCAGCCGAATGTCGTCAGGCGTATCCACAAACACTCTGACATCGAGCAGATCGAGCACACGCGGCTCCGAAAAGATCAGGATCCCCTCGACGATCACTACCGGACGTGGTTCGATGATCTCGATATTCTTGGTCCGCGTATGCGTCTTAAAATCGTACAAAGGCATCTCCGCGGGCAACCCCTGCTTCAGGCGAAGGATATGGTTGACCATCAGATTGCTGTCCAGCGAATCCGGATGATCAAAGTTGGCCTGGTGGCGCTCATCGAGCGGCATATCGGCCAGATCACGGTAGTAGGAATCCTGCTCGACCAGCACGACATTCTCCGCGCCGACAGCCTCGACTATCGATCGCGCGATCGTCGTCTTTCCAGAGCCTGTACCCCCGCAGATGCCGATGATCATATTCGCTTGATGACTCTCTTGAGCAGCTCGCCAAAGATCTCGGCGACTCGATTTCCCGTCTCCATCACGTGCGAATGATCGATCTCACCGCCCGACATGCCGGCACCTAGATTTGTAATGCACGAGATCCCGAGCGTACGCATTCCCTGATGGCGCGCGACGATCGCCTCGGGCACAGTCGACATCCCGACCGCGTCAGCACCCCACGCGCGATACATCCTGATCTCGGCCGGCGTCTCATACACCGGGCCCGAAAGCCCGCAGTAAACCCCGCTTCTCAAAAATCCCGGCTCGCCTCGCTCATGTGCGATCGATGCCGCTTCTTCCTCCGCGATGTCTCTGAATTCGCGGTCGTAGACCTCCGTCATGTCCGGAAATCGCGGACCGAATCTCGCGTCATTCGCGCCGCGCAGCGGATTCGTATAAAAGCCGTTCAGATGGTCCTCGATCAGCATTAGTGAGCCCGGCTGCATCTCTGGGTCGAGACTGCCAGCGGCATTCGTGAGGATCAGGTTTTTGACGCCAAGCACACCAAAGGTCCGCACAGGCAGCGCGACCTGCTCCATGTCATAGCCTTCGTAATAGTGGAATCGCCCCTGCTGAACGATGACCTTCTCGCCCGCGATATCACCAACCACCAGTTGGCCGGTATGGCCCTCGACCGTCGAGCGGACGAACCCAGGGATCTCAGCAAACGGCACGCGGACCGCATTCTCAACCGTGTCCGCAAATGCACCCAAGCCGCTGCCAAGCACGACCGCGGTCCGCTCCTCACCGGAGAACTTGCTTCGAATAAAATCGGCCGCCGCCGCGGCCTTTTCATACGACATAAAATCTCGCTTTGCCGCTTATGATTCTTTACGATAGGGAATGCCCAAGGCCTTCGGAGCCCTCGACAGACCGATGAATCCCGCAAGCACGATGATCGTCAGCACGTATGGGATCATCTGTATGAACTGCACCGGCACGTCCTCGCCCGATGGCATCTTGAGGACGCCTTGCACCTGGATCGAGAGCGCCTCCGTAAGTCCAAAAAACAGACACGCGACGAGCACCGGTACCGGCCGCCACTTTGAGAGGATCAGGGCGGCGAGTGCGATAAACCCGCGGCCCGCTGTCATATTGCGTGTGAAGAGCGAGGACTGCCCCGTCGATAAATATGCACCGCCCGCGGCTGCCAAGATCCCAGAGATCGTCACCGCAACGTAACGCAGACGAATGACGTTCACACCCGCAGCGTCGGCAGCCTCAGGATTTTCGCCGACGGCGCGCAGCCGCAGGCCGAATGGCGTCTTGTACAGCACGTACCAGACGACCGGCACGAGCACAAAAACGAGGATCGATGATATGGAGATGTTGTTAAAGTAGTTGGGCAGCAGCCACGCCTTGTCTATCTGCGGCGTCGAACCTGACGAATCGTAGACTGCTCCGCTGATCAATGCCGGCAGGCCGATCATCAGGAAATTGATCGCCATTCCCGCGACCACCTGGTCTGCCTGAAACTTGATCACCGATATCGCATACACGAATGCCAGCACGCCGCCCGCCGCCATTCCAAACAGCAGCCCAAGATAAGGGTTGTGAAGCTGATAGGTGGCGACCGCCGCAGTAAAGGCACCGGCAAGCATCAACCCCTCCAGGGCAATATTGATGACGCCAGACCGCTCTGAGAACAACCCGCCGAGTGCCGCATAGATCAGCGGCGTCGCCAGCCTGATCGCTGAAAAGAGCAACGCGATGTTAAAGAGGTCTCTCATACCGTGCCCTTAACAAGCCTCCTTCGCGTCGAGTACATCTGCAGGCATGCGACGAACAGAATGATGATCGACAGCAGGACCTGGCCAACGTCCTTGGATACATGCGGCGTAAAAGCGTCAACAAAGATCTGACCTCGCATCAGAACGGCGAAGAACACCGCCGCGATGAGTACGCCGAGCGGATGATTACGACCGAGCAGCGCCACGGCAATTCCCCAAAAACCCCAGTCTGCGGAGAATGCGTCGTAATAGTTGTGCCGGTTACCCATCACTTCGCTGACGGCGACCATTCCGGCGATCGAGCCCGACAAGGTCATTGCGATGATGATCTGCTTCTTAGGATTGATCCCACCGTACTCGGCTGCGGATGCATTCTGGCCGACTGCTCGCAGCTCGTAGCCCCACTTCGTTTTCCACAAAAAGACCCAAGCGAGAAAGCACATCAGTATCGCAAGCGGGAACGCCAGACTCAGCGGCACGTCCGCCGGAATGAACGGCAAAAACTGGTTGAGTTGCGGTATCCACGCCGCCTTGCCGATCTCCGCCGTCTGCATGATCGCGTCGCCTGGCACTTTGTAGTAGTACTGCGTAAAATATCCGACGAGCGCGATCGCTATGAAGTTGAGCATGATCGTATTGATCACCTCATGCGACCCAAATTTCGCCCGCAGGTATCCCGGAATTCCGCCCCAGATGCCGCCGGCAACAACCGCCGTGATAAAGCAAAGCGGCACCAGCACGAACCAAGGCAAGCTCATCCAAGACCAGTTCTCATCCTTGCCAAAGACGTTGACCACCGTGCCGCCAAACTTGATGCCGACCCACGCCGTCGCAAACGCGGCTACGTAGAGCTGACCTTCCGCCCCAATATTCAGCAGCCCACACCGGAATGCGACCATCACCGCCAGCCCGGTAAAGATCAGCGGTGTAGCGTAAAAGAGCGTCCAGCCGATGTCCTTTGCCGAGCCGAAGGAATTGCCGAGCAGCAGCCCAAACGCCGTCAGGGGATTATCCCCGATCAGCAAGATCACGATGCCGCCGACGACAAACGCCGCTAGGACAGCAACAAGCGGCCACAGGATCTCTCGTAAGATGTTCATTCAGAAGAGACTAAGTGCTCAAACAATATACCCGAAGTTTGAGCAAAAATTACAACCAAGAAAAGATAGCTGATAAGCCTGACTATGACCACGGGTTCGACAGGCATCTCTCGGCGCCCTCTGCGTAAGTCTCAGCGGCCTCTGCGTTTATCAGCATTTTCAGCGCAGAGGCTGCAGAGGAACTCATAGGTGATGTACAGGTCACATTGGGAAAACGGCCCCGTTTCTTTTATTCGCGCTGCTAACTCGTAATCCTTGGCACGGAGCAAGCAATTCTCATCAAAATACTTGACAGGAAGGTACTCAGATTTTATTATGATTATGGGCTAAGTAATAGCCTTAATGATTTTCTTCTATGGAGGACATGATCATGAATATCGTTAGATACGATCCGTTTCGCGAATTACGGAGCCTACAGGACGAGATGACACGCCTCTTCAGCGGCGTCGCCGGCAGTGAGGGACGTGAGGAAATGACCAATACGGGAAACTGGTTCCCAAAGGTCGATATATTCGAAAATAAAGACCATCTTGTTCTGGAGGCTGAGCTTCCGGGTATGACCCAGGACGATTTTGACCTATCGTTTGAGAACAACGTCCTGACGCTCAAGGGCGAACGCAAGTTCGAGAAAAAGACCGATGAGGGTAACTACCATCGCGTTGAGCGTTCATACGGTAACTTTACACGCAGCTTTACGCTGCCTCAGACCGTGACGCCCGAGGGTGCTCAGGCCGAGTTCGAGAATGGCATCTTGCATGTCACGTTGCCGAAGCGTGAAGAGGTTAAGGCCCGCAAGATACAGATCACGGGCAGCGGCGCATCGTCGCAGAAGGCGATCGAGACCGAGAACAAGTCTCAAACCGCGACCGCTTAATTCTTTTTTCACCGCCCAGACGCCGAGACGCTGAGAGAAGATCACTTTTCTCGATCTCGGCGTCTCAGCTTCTCTGCGGTAAGTCCAACGGGTGCTGTAACTTTCATGACAGAATGTCTTCGATAGAGGCGATGGAATGGGCATGGTCCAACAGACCTGAATACAACTGAGGAGTTTTGAGACGATGCCAAAAGCGTGGAGCAATAAAGACGAGCGAATGTACGAGCACATCAAAGAGAGTTCCGAAAAGCGCGGAATGAGTGAGGACAGGGCGGAGGAGATCGCCGCCCGGACAGTCAACAAAGAGCGGCGTCACGAAGGCCGAACGCCAAACAAGCGCACGCAGGGAACCGGCAACCCGAACAGAACGTTAGAAAACCGTACGCGTGATGAGATCTACAATATTGCAAAGGACAAGAACATTCACGGCCGCAGCAAGATGACCAAGTCCGAGCTTGTAAAGGCCGTCAGAGGACATTGAGGACACGAGCCGCCCGCTCTACTGCGGCTCACGAAAAAGAAATGAGATTCGACAGATTCACCATCCGCGGCCAGGAGGCCGTGCAAGAGGCCATAGGCGTTGCCGAGAAAAATCAAAACCAGCAGGTCGAGCCCGAGCACCTGCTGGCGGCGATGCTTGAGCAAAAGGAGGGCGTCGTAAAGCCTATCCTGGGAAAGGTCGGTGCGAATGTAGCAGCCCTCGCCACAGAACTTGCGGCGGCGATCGCAAAGTTTCCGCAGGTCTCCGGTGGGCAGCAATTCTTCTCCTCGCGGACGAACACGATCTTTCAGGATGCCCAAAAAGAGGCCGAGAAGATGCAGGACGAGTACGTCTCGACCGAGCATCTGCTGCTCGC
>JBJMGO010000337.1:0-5908 GCA_045807825.1 Pyrinomonadaceae bacterium
TCGGACTGATCTTTAGGACCCAAGCATCCGTGTTACCGACCTTTTTCTTGCCGTCCGACTCGATCACGAGGCCGCTCTCGGCGGCGTTATATAACGCCCAATTGGAGAAGATACTGCCTCCAAAAAGTCTCGCCCCTAGCAGCTTGTCATACGCGGACAAAAAGGCTCCCAGAGGTGATTTGTGCGCCTGATCGATGTTAGGGATCGCAACCTTGTTAGCAAACAAGCCGATCCTCTCCATCCGGTAATCACGCATGTCAAAGGTCGAAAACAGCGCCAGGTCCTTGCCGTCAGAAGCGAGGACAGCCTTTCCAACTGCCTTTTTTTGTGTATTGAGGGCGGTAAAATCGGCACTGCCCACCGCCATTCGGTTCTGGCTCTTTGCGATCGCATCCGCGGAGCCGAAGGATCTGAGGTTTCGGGCGACGATCTCCGCCGCCGTAAGGCTTTTGTCCTGAGCGAGTGCAGTGACCGCCGCGGCTAGAATGAAGATCGATGCGAAAACACGACCGTTAAGTACCCTAACCGACAAGCTTCGCCAATTCATGCACCCCCCTACTTTATCTCCGCCTTAAATGAGAAGAAATCCGCCGGGAATGCCTTGATCAACTTGTATTCGCTGATCGCAAACTTCCAGGTGAATTCGGACGAGCCTTTAACGCTGTTGATGCTCAACAGGACCGAATACTTATGCGGCAGCGAGATCCCCGCGGCGTCGTTGCTAAAGTCCTCAAAATCCTCGGTCAACTGGCTGCCGTTGTTCGCCATGTCCTGATCCCACGCGCCGGGCGGCGATCCGGTGCCGCCTCTGCCATTTGCCGCGTAGCTCCCGCGCTCCGTCTCCGCCTGGCGGTAAACGGTCCGGATATGGTGAAAGTCCTTAGCGTCAAAGTACAGCTTTATGTATGATCCGGTTCCTAAGCCGCCTTTTGGGACTATCTTGACTAACCAAGCATCTTTGTTATTGACCTTCTTCTTGCCCTCACTCTCCATGGTGAAGCCTGTCGCACTCGCGTTATACAACGCCCAGTTTGAGAAGATGCTACCGCCGAAAAGCCTTGCGCCTAGAAGCTTGTCATATGCCGACAAAAACTCTCCCAGAGGCGATTTATGGCCTTCGTCGATGTTGGGGATCACCACCTTGTTCGAGAACAATCCGATCCTCTCCATCCGGTAATCCCGCAGGTCAAAGGTCGAGAAGAACGCCAGGTCCTTACCGTCCGAGGCGAGAACCGCGCTTCCCGAGGCTTTTTTCTGTGTATTCAGCGCCGTAAAATCGGCAGTGCCGACGGCCATCCGATTCTGGCTCTTTGCGATGGCGTCAGCCGAGCCGAATGACTTCAGGTTCCTAGCGATGATCTCATCGGCAGTGAGATTCTTGTCCTGAGCGAGCGTGAATACCGCGGTTGCGACAAGCACAGCGCAGGCAGCAAGGGCGGACCTGAAATTGGGAACTATGGACATAATGTGAGACTCCTGTCTTCGTAGGCTCTGCAGCCAAGATCGGCGCGAGCGCCAGCCCCCTTGAACGAGATCAAAATACCTCTGTGTGTGTGATCCTATCGTGATTACTCTAGCACAATATCCGACGTGCTCCACGCGTTTCTGATGCACTCTGAGGCTTGTGGGAAGCCAACGACTGTACGCTTGGGAACCGTGCTCCAGTCCCAAAAACTATATCAACGACGTAGGTCTGAGAAGAATGCCCGTTGAAGACAAGCGAAAAGCCGAGGAACTCAAGCGTGAGGACCCCGCTGTCGCACGCGAGATAGCAAAGACAGCACCCGAGCCTTCCGCAGAAGGTGGCGGAGCTCTCGATGTGTCTCGAAGCCGGCCGCTCGCGTCGCTCGCCGTCTACGGCCTCCTATTCATTAGCATAACCGTGGTTTACTACTTGATCCACGGCCGCACCCTTCGCATCGTCGGCGACTATCAGCCGCTCATCGAGCGTGCTCTTCTCGGCATTCTAGCTATCTTTGTCGTGCTCTCTCTGCTGACCGCCGTTCGCGCCTATGTGATCGACCGCATCGAGAATGCAGCCGCAAGATACAATCTGAATCGCGTCGCAAAACTCCTCGGCGGGATAGCGATCTTTCTAATAACGCTGTCGGTGCTGTTTGCTAATTGGTACACAGCCGTCCTATCGCTGGGTCTTATCTCACTCGTTATCGGCCTCGCGCTTCAAACGCCGATCACGAGCTTCATCGGCTGGATCTACATCCTTGTAAAGACGCCTTATCGCGTCGGCGATCGCATCAAGATCGAGGATGCGACCGGCGACGTTCTAGACGTCGCTTACCTCGACACTACATTATGGGAATTCGGCGGGCCGCTCCTCTCCACCCAGCATCACCCAAGCGGCCGCATTATCAAATTCCCAAATTCAAAGGTCCTGACCACGACCGTCTTCAACTCCTCCTGGACGCTCTTTCCCTACATCTGGAACGACATAAAGTTCCAGATCGCTTACCAAAGCGATCTCGAATTCGTATCAAAAGTAATGAGTGAATGCGCCGAGGAGGAGGTCGGCGAAGCCATGATGGAACGTGTCCGCGTCTACCGCGAACTGCTCTCGCAAACCGCTATCGACGAGCTTGAGGTCAAGGAGAAACCGACCGTCGTTTTCCGCGTCAACGACAATACCTGGATCGAGGCGATCGTCCGCTATCTGGTCGAGCCCCGCCGCGCAGGGGCCGTGAAAACAAGACTTGTTAAAGAGATCCTCGAACGGCTCAACCAGCACCCCGATAAAGTCATGTTCCCGAATGGGAACGCCCGATGATCCTGGCCAGAAGCCGAAAGAGATCCGATCTAGACCTTGGCAAACGTCAGCCCGGTCTGGCCTTGATACTTGCCGCCACGGTCGTCGTAGCTAACCGCACAATCCTCATCCGACTCAAAGAAAAGGATCTGCCCGATGCCCTCGTTGACGTAAACGCGGAGCGGAAGGTTCGCAAGATTCGCGATCTCGACGACCAGACGACCGGTCCAGCCCGCCTCGAGCGGAGTCGTGTTTACCAGCAGCCCCGCACGCGCATAGGTCGATTTACCAAGTGCGACACCGGTCACATTCCTCGGCATTTTAAACGTCTCGACCGTCACCCCAAGCCCGTAATGATGCGGCGGCAAAAGGTAGAATCGCGACCCGTCCTCGGACGTATGCAGATCCGGATCGATCAGCGAATGCTGCTCGTCAAAACGCTTCGGGTCGATCTCCTTCGCATGCACCGACGAAAATATCCGAAAGCCGTCATCCGCGAGTCTCATGTCGTAACCATAGCTCGAGCAGCCGGCCGAGATGATCCGTCGCCCGTCGACCTCGCGCACAAGCTCACCGAGGAACGGCGTGATCA
Organism: Pyrinomonadaceae bacterium; assembly: GCA_045807825.1. Classification (GTDB taxonomy): domain Bacteria; phylum Acidobacteriota; class Blastocatellia; order Pyrinomonadales; family Pyrinomonadaceae; genus OLB17. Next base: position 3,354 of record JBJMGO010000337.1, read on the forward strand.
TCCCCTGCTCCTCCGCCATCCGGCGAAGCCAAAGATCCGATTTGATCGTCATTTGTCCATCCACGGCCGGAGCAAAATACTGCCGTCGCCGACGGTCAATTTTATCGCAGGTCCGCCCGCACCGGCTCGTCCCTGAACGAGTTTCTCTGTAAAAGGCAGCTTTCTATCACGAACCTTCAACTTTGGAATCTCATTAACGACCTTCCCCGTTCGCAGGATAGAGGCATCGATGTCGCCGCTCAGGTTTTCGGGCACCGTCATGGAGATCTCACCGCCCACAACCGATGCATCAACATTCAATCCGCGGCGGCCCGAGGGTGGCACCTGGATGTTCAATTCGCCCTTTGCGATGGTCGCAGCCAGATTCCCGCCGCGAAGGCTGACGTTCACCTTCGAGTTGACAGCGTTGATCCTGTGATCGCCCTCGTCGCCCTCAAGACTGATGTCACCGATGCCGCCGTCGATCTCGACATTCGTATACCTCGGCACGCCGATCACATAGTCGATGCGGTATGGCATTCCGGCCAGACGCTTGATCAGCTTCTTTTCTTCCTTAGTAAATTTTCGCCTCGAGTCCGCTCCGATGCTCACTATCGCGAGCTTCCCGAGCGTCTCCTGCGTCACGTATGTCGTCAATACGGCCGCATCGGAGAGATCCGCTTCGTTCGCCGCCTGCACCTCGATCTCGGCGGATATCTGAACGTCGTTGCCGGGAATCAGGCTCACCTTTATCGTACCCGTCGGTGCTCCGATGACCGCGACTGTCGAGCCGGCCCCAAGCGGGATCGTGTCGGTCTTCGTCGTTGTGCGTTTGAGCACCTGCGCGTTGCAGACGAAGCCGAGTACACAGACTGCGACACCCGCAAAGCTGAGTTTGAGTAATTTCATTAGTTAGAAAAGGAGAGAACCCGAGGAGATTGTACCGCAGTAAGATGGTTTCGCTAGCCTGCGGGGAGTAAGGGCTCCGCCGCAAGATCAACGCTTAAAAAACTTGATCCCGCCGCGTTGATTCGTCACAGATAGCGAAGCACTGCCCGACCCGCATTTGCCGATCATGCGCCGGCCGTCACCGAGCAGCGTCAGGTCCGGCGAAGTGCACTGGTAAAAGGCGATGTCCCTCGTCGACGGGGCCGTCGCCACGACGCGAAACGACGAGTTAGAAGGTATCCGCAGCAGAATGTTGCCCCGCACCGATGAGAAGCGATAATTCCCGCCTTCCTGCAGCTCGCCGTCGAATAGAATATCGCCCATCACGTTCTCGGCCGCGACGTTTGACGAGCCGATATTCAGCAGCGTAATGTCGCCCTCCGTCGAGATATGTGCACGCACAAGGCCGCTCGAGATATTCGAGACAGAGAGATTGCCGATCATCGTCTCGATATCTACCATTGTGTAAAAAGGGACCTTAACAGTGAAATTTACGTTGCCGACCTCGCCGCGTCCCTGGTTGTCGCGAACAAGATTGATCACGATCTCGCCCGACAGATTCTGCGGCTCGATGTTCGCGGCCGGAGCTTCCATATCGGCGATGATCCTGACCTCCTGCCGGTCCCAACCCTCGACGGTGATCGTGCCGGTGCGGTTAAGAAGCTTGAGCCTCACACTATTTCCGGCAGGATAAGTGCGAGAAAACCTTTTCTGCGCCGCGACGCCGCTCGCCGCAAGGGACAAGAAAAAAACTACGCTCACGCAAGCGACCGTAGTTCGCACTAACCGGTTATGCTGCACCAGGGACATTAATTATAGATCAGAAAAATCTCTTAGAAGGTCTGTCTTTTCATTCAGAACGGAGTCCATCATCTCGACCGAGAGTTCATCCTCGGGATCACGCTGCAGGATCATCTGGTACTCGTTCAGCGAATCGTCTATCTCGCGTAAATTGCGGTCAAATGCCGCCCGCGTCTGCGCGTCCCACTGCGTGCGTCTCACCTGCACACGGGCGTTCCAATAGTCGATCGTCGCCTGCCGCTCGCGCAGGCGTCGCTCTAGCTGCTGCTGCGGCGTCTCGGCGAGGCCAACCTTCATCAGCACACGGTCGACCAAGGATGTGGAGGTCGACTTCGCGAGGCTGTCCGTCGCCGCCGGCTCGTAATAGTTTCGAATAGCGACCACCGTCAGCAGCGAGCTTACGATGGCGATGCACGTCAGCCCGCTCACGAGCTGCCAAAACGAAAGCTGCCACAGCCCACGCCTCGGCGGCTCCGGCACGCTCTGCTGAGCAAGCGATGTCTGCTCGCCCTCGATGACATTGTTGATGCGACACCAGATCTGTTTCGAGTGATGGTCCCCGAGTAGGTCTTCTCCGTCGACCGCCGCCTCGTTCACGATCGCGGCTACCTCCTCGCAAACATCCGCGCACGCAAAGCACTCAGCCAGATGCATCCGCACGGACTCCGCCCTCGATTCCTCAAGGTCGTTTTCCATCAAAGCGGATATGGAAGCTTTGCAGTCGTCGCAGTTCATTTTCCTGCTTTACTAGATTGTTTCACCCAGTGAATAGTTGCCCTAATGAGGCCATATTTAACCACCCAAAAGCACGAAAAGCACCAAATAAA
>JBJMGO010000338.1:0-2976 GCA_045807825.1 Pyrinomonadaceae bacterium
ATACGCTGCACGAACGCGGAGCACAATTCGAAGACATCACGATGCGCGGAAGAGATCTTGTCGAGCACATTTGCGGCATCAGACTTTCGCTTGATCTCCGCCAGAATGGTTGCGGCTCGGTCGATCGTCAGCTTGTGCGGGTCGTTAACTCGGACCGGCGGCGGCTGTCTCAGGTACGCCTGTGTGCGCCTCAGGAGGATAGCCCTCAAGATGACCGACCCGATCAGCAGAATACTCGCGCTGACGCCGGCTGTCTGCCACGGCGCCCTTATCTCGTCGATGTCGTCCAGCACACCCCAAACAACGAAGAAGAACGCCAGACAAATAGCCACGGCGAGTACGTAGTAATTTGATGCGGGCAGCCAAAACGGCCGCCGGATCCTGTTCATCGGGTTGTCGTGTCGGGGACGTGCACCCGCTCATCGGTGCCTTAACATCTTTTACGATAGAGACTGTGAAAGTCAACGGCGTGATATTATCGCCCCATGGCGCGCCGGAGGCGAAAAAGGGTGGAGGAGAGACCCGTATTCGACTCGATCCGCAAACCGGTCGCTCCGCCGACACGGAGGTTTGAGGACGACGCGAGGGAGGAGAAGATCCATCCTTCCTTACGAAAGGTCAAGCATAAGCGCCCGCCCGTAACCGATAACGAATGAGAACACGTTCAAAACACGACGATCGGCCGGCCCTCGATATTTGGGCGCGGCCCGAAATGCAGGTGACCTTTCGTGCCGAGATCATGCCTGACCGCACCCGCGAGGAGCGCACCTACCGCATCGAGACGGTGCTCCCGAACGCGCGGGTGACGCTGCACGACTTCCCGGGTGAATATCGGGAAACAGCCTTTGAGGGAATAAACTTTCTAAGGGAAAAAGCTGCTAAGGATCAAAAGTCGTAGACGCGGCCGATCTCAAGTGCCTGCACGTTATCCAACTCAGCCGCAGCGATCTCCGCTAACACTTGCTCGCGATACATCGGCTTTATATTCATCACGTAGACAGGATAGTCGCGATCCCGCAGCTTCGCGAGCTCGATATTGAGCTTGGTCGGAGTCAGGTGATAGGACGCGGCAGCCAGCCGTCCGAATTCATCGGGAAAGGCACACTCGACGAGCACTGCTTTTAGCCCTTTGGTCGAATTACATGCAGCCCAAAAGTCGTCCGTCTCAGCCGTGTCACCCGTGAGCGCAAAAGCGCTTTGTCCGTCCGAAACGATATAGCCACTCGACGGGACTTTATGGTTCACAGCTATGCTTTGGAGCGTCAGATGCTTTATTTCAAAGCTGCTGTCGGACGCAAACTCCTTGTATCGCACCACATTCCCATGTGAATTCTGCAGGTCCGAGAAGCGCGGATATATCGCCCAGTTAAAGATATTCTGCTCAAGCGTCTCGATCATCTCACTGGTCGCGTGGATCGTGATCGGCTCCTGAGTGGTGGCGAAAAGATCGTCGATGAATAACGGCAAACCCGCTATGTGGTCGAGATGGGTATGTGTCAGGACGATGTCGCGAACCTGCTCGCGCTGAACGTCAGTGCATGAAAAGGCGAGGCATCCTGCATCGATCGCCACCAGATCGTCGACGATCATCGTCACGAGGTGCTGACGGGACGAAGACCGTCCGTTCTCGTCGATAGTGCTTGGCAGGAGCTGTACCTTCATCAATTAATTAATTAATTATCTCGCGCACGTCTGACCTCGTCCGCCGTCTATTGCGTAGGTCACACCCGTGATCCAGGACGCTTTATCGGATGCAAGATAGCATATTAGCTCTGCCACCTCATCCGGATTCCCCGGACGGCCGATGGGATGCGTATTTTTTGCATTCTCAAGGAACGTCTCGTAGGCATCATCCTCCATTCCGCCCCGTTTGTGCAGATTTGTAACTACGACCCCCGGGTTAACCGCATTCACACGTATTCTCTGCGGCGCAAGCTCGAGCGCCGTGCAGCGGGTGAGTTGATCAACGGCGGCTTTCGAGACGCAGTACGAGAGTACATTGGGAAAGGCCCGAGTCCCTGTGACGCTCGACACATTTACAACGTTCCCGCGGGTCTCCGCCAAGTGTGGAACACATTTCTGTATAAGCAAAAAGACGGAACGCACGTTGAGGTGCATCATCTTATCCCAGTCGTCGAGCGTCGTATTCTCGATATTGCCGTTCTTTATGACACCTACTGAATTGACCAGCACATCGATGCGAGCGTGATTGTGTACAGTCTCGGTGACGATCCGATCCAGCTGAGAGAGCTCCGTGAGGTCCGCTAAATGTGGCTTTACCGCCGCGCCCGAGCCCGCGTCTTTAACAAGAGCCGCCAGCTCCTTTTCGTTACGGCCTACCGCAACTACCGTCGCACCGGTCTTGGCAAAGAGAAGTGCCGACGAACGGCCGATACCGCTGCTTGCACCCGTGACAATAACTACTTTGCCCTGCATCTCGTGTTCTTTTTGTGTGCGCTCTGGAATTTTCAAAAGAATAGCAACCACAGGCGATGGATGCCAACTCCATTTGCTCAAATGCGTCGTGTACTTTGTCGGCCATACAGCAGTATATTCTCTATAGAGGCTTAATGACCTGGCTTGACCTCACGATCATCTACCTGGCATGCGGAGCGCCATTCGCGGTGTATAGGATCGTGCTCAGCGAGCATGCGCCGAAGAAAACGGCTATCCGCAGCACGCGAGCAGGCCTGCTGTGGCCGTTCGTGGGTGCGAAGGCTGTGTTAAAACGACTCCGCTCGGCATCGCGATCGCTTGGGCGACCAAAGCTCGAGTCGATACGACGCGAAATGGAAACAGCTCTCGCCGCCGAGAATCCTCACCTCAACACCTTTGAATTTCGTGAAGTTTTTGAACGCTACACAACCCTGGCGACGGCATTGCGATCGCGCACAGCGTTGCCCGCAACCACGGCTCTTTGGAACGCTATCGGTTCAGGATCACCAGCGACATCTGTCGCGTGCGTAGCCCGTGCTC
>JBJMGO010000339.1:0-2616 GCA_045807825.1 Pyrinomonadaceae bacterium
CTGCTCGGTAGTCCCTTGTAATTCTCACCAGGTTGACGACTTTTATTTTTCCGGCAATCGCAGATCCTCGCGCCCTTGCCCTCGACGACCTCCATACCGGTATCGTGACACTTGGAACACGCTTCCGTAATAACCACTTCCTGGTCCTCCGCTGCGCGCGGCACGGCCTTGAGGTTATGTGTTTTTGACGTTTCCTGGGACATAAGGGCAGCGGGTGTAATGGATTATAGCACCCGCTAATTGCTTTTCAACTCGCACCTGACGAAGCCGCGTAACTGCTATACTAAATTGAATTTACACGTCGTTATGAGTGTTTTCCGCAGCTTAATGATCAGGTTTGGAATGGCCGACATCTCAGTCGATCGCGGCCCCATCCGCGTGATGCTGCTCGATGACGACGAACGCCGACACCGTTGGTTCAAGAAGCGCTTCGCAGGCGATCATCTCGATGTCGCGGCGACCGTCGAAGAGGCAAAAGAGCTGCTCGCCCAGACGCCATACGACGCGATATTCCTCGACCACGACCTGCTCCCGCACCACTACGAATCAAACACCCACAACGATTTTGATAATACCGGTTACGCCATTGCGGAGTTCCTCTGCGAGCGATCGGAGCTGTCTCGAGCCGCGACGATCATCGTCCACACGCGAAACGCCGACGCCGCCATTCCGATGGTGCAAAAGCTCCGTGAGAAAGGTCGTAACGTCGAATACTGCGCCTATCCGATGCTCGACAATAAGATAAAAAATTACTGGAAGCGGTAACTAGAAGAAATAGCGCAGCAAAAGAAGCGCCAGCGCCAGGAATAGCAGAATTCGAGTTATCAGCGTCGTCAGCGACATCTCTCTTTAACGCATTAAGCCGCGGATGAGCAGATCGGCCGTCTTGGCCGCGCGTCCTGCGACGACCTCGCGATCACCCAATTCATACGCGCTCAAGCTGTAGGGCAGCAGCGAGTTTGTCGCGGAGACAAGCGTCAAGCCAAGATCAAAAGCCTCGCCTTCTAGAAAGACGCCCGCCTGCTGGCCCTCGGTTACAATCTCAGCGAGAATTTTTGCCTCATCCGCAAAGTACCGCCGCCGTCGCTCGAGCAGGGAAGTCCGCAAATTCGACAGCAGCTCGTCGAGACTCTGCGTGTAGTGCTGGATGCTGTCAAAACGGTACGTTACACGCTCGACAAGCATCTGGCGCAGCTTTTCCTCGACGCTCCCGTTGCCGCGGGAGATGCTGCGAAGACGCTCCTTCAAACGCTCGATCAGCCGGTCGATGTGCGAAAGGGCGATCTCTTCCTTCGAGGGGAAATGTAGATAAACGCTGCCCTTGCCGATTCCAACCTCACGCGCGAGGTCGTCGATCGTCATTTTTTTAAAGCCATAGCGTGCCAACAGGCGGTCCGTCGCGTCCAGGATCGCCTCACGTGTCGCTGCCGAAGATACAACTGCGTCTCTCATTTATGCTGACCAAGAGTCTAAAACGGTCTTTTGGTCAGATGCAAATGGCATCCTGGTGTTGCCTAAAGAACTTTGGCTACCAAGAGCCTACTATTCCTCGTCAAAGTACGTACGGCCGCGTAGCTTCTCCGGCATCAGATCGCCCTCCGGGTCGTTCCCGTCATCCTTGCCGTAGCCGAGGTTTTTCATCAGCTTTGTCGGTGCGTTACGGATCCTCATCGGGACCGGCAGATTGCCGAATTTTTTGACATCCTCCATCGCGGCACCGATCGCATCATTAGCTGAACGGTCTTTTGGAGCCCGAGCAAGGTACGCCACGCCGTGAGCGAGATTGAGGCTACATTCCGGCAGGCCGATCGTCTCCACGGCTCTGAATACTGCATTCGCCACAACCAATGCCGTCGGCTGTGCGAGGCCGATGTCCTCAGAGGCAAAGATCACCATTCTTCTCGCGATGAATTTCGGGTCCTCGCCAGACTCGATCATGCGGGCAAGGTAATACATCGCTGCATCCGGCCGGCTCGCACGCATCGACTTGATGAATGCCGAGATGACGTTGTAGTGCTCTTCGCCCTTCTTGTCGTACCGGAGGAACTTGTTCTGCAGCGTCTCCTTCAGAGTATCGACCGTGATCTCATCGTAAAGCTCGGATGTGTTCTCGAGCATCGTGATCGCCTGACGTGCGTCGCCATTGGCCATCTCGATGAGCCACTGCTTTGCCTCCGGCGAGAGCTCAAATCCCGTCCGGTCGATGATCGCGGACATGTCCTCATCCTTGAGCTCCTCAAGGACAAAAACGCGCATTCGCGACAACAGGGCTGAGATCACCTCAAAGCTCGGATTCTCCGTCGTCGCCCCGATAAGCACCAGCTCGCCGCTCTCCACGAAGGGCAGCAAAAAATCCTGTTGGGCTTTATTGAATCTGTGGATCTCGTCTAAAAACAGGACCCTTGTTCGTTTTGGTCCCTCGCCAAACTCGGGCAGTGAAGCTTGCTCTCTCCCTTTTGCCTCTTCTCCTTTTCTGCCCTTCCCGCTGCCGAGGATCTTCCGAATATCCTCCTTACCCGCAGACACCGCCGAGAGCTCGTAAAATTCCGCCTCGATTGCGTTCGCGTAGATGCGAGCAAGCGTCGTCTTACCCGTGCCGGGCGGGCCCCACAGGAC
>JBJMGO010000340.1:0-7708 GCA_045807825.1 Pyrinomonadaceae bacterium
AAGCCGTAGGTCGCAGGTTCGAGCCCTGCCGGGGGTAAGATTGGATTTTGGATTTGGGATTGGCGATTTGGATTTACAATCGCAAATCCAAAATCAAAAATTGAAAATTGACATGTGGCGGCTATAGTTCAGCGGTTAGAGCGCCTGATTGTGGTTCAGGATGTCGTGGGTTCGAATCCCACTAGCCGCCCCACCCTACCTTAATTCCGGACCGGCATCTCTGGGTCTTTCACGTGAGAAGAGCATTAAAGACGTCATCCCGCGGCATTCATCTGGGTGCGGTGCTGGCCACCGTCGTGGTCATTGCAGCGGGTATAGTTTTCTTCGAGAGTGCCCGAACCGTTTCATCGCAGCGACGAGTGGCGGCGCCTTCCGGTTCGCTCGCCGACCAGATCAGGTCGAAAGCTGCCGCAGATGTCCTTGCCGCAACAGCTAACGGCGGCACTCCGTCGGTCGTCGTTTTTCTGTCTGAGCAAGCCGATCTCTCACGTGCGTACTCGATGAAAGATCAGGACGCCCGCGGATGGTTCGTATACAACACGCTTAAGGACGTTGCGGAACGAACACAGGCACCCATCAAGGATCTTCTCGAAACCGACGGTGTTAAATACGAGTCGTTTTGGGCTGCGAATATGCTCGTCCTCGACGCCGACCAGAGCCTCGTCGAAAAGCTTGCTGCTCGCTCCGATATCGCCCGTATCGATGTCAACAAACCCACCCGCTGGATCGAAGACCCGGTCATCGCGAACAAGGTAGATGCGAACCGCAAAGATACGCCCGCTACGGTCGAGTGGGGAGTGAGCAACGTGAATGCTCCCTCCATTTGGGCGATGGGCTTCACCGGGCAAGGAATAGTGGTCGGGGACCTCGACACCGGCACACGCTGGACGCACGCGGCCCTAAAAGGTCACTACCGCGGCTGGAATGGCGCCACAGCCAACCACAACTTCAATTGGCACGACGCCGTACATAGCGGCGGCGGCTCTTGCGGGGCCAATACCGTCGCACCATGCGACGACAGCGGCCACGGGACACATACCGCCGGATCTATGGTCGGCGACGACGGCTCCGGGAATCAGATAGGCGTAGCTCCCGGTGCAAAATGGATCGGCTGTCGCAACATGGACCAGGGGAATGGCACGCCCGCGACCTATACCGAGTGCTTCCAATTCATGATCGCCCCGACCGATCTCACGGGAGCCAATCCGAATCCCGCACTTCGCCCGCACGTCCTAAACAACTCCTGGACCTGCCCGACGAGTGAAGGTTGTGCGACCAAGGCGGAGCTCGAGACGATCGTCAACAACACCCAGGCGGCAGGAATATTTGTAGAGGCCTCCGCAGGTAATTCAGGCCCCGCCTGCTCAACTGTTTCAGACCCGCCCGCGATCTATAGTGCGTCATTCTCAACGGGTGCGATAGATATAAATAATTCCCTCGCCGGCTTTAGCAGTCGCGGACCGAGCACGTTTTACACGCCGAACATTTTGAAGCCTAACATTTCCGCTCCCGGCGTAGGTGTTCGCTCCAGCTACAGCACGACCGACACGACTTTTGCCAACCTCTCGGGCACATCCATGGCTGGACCTCACGTCGTCGGCGTGGTCGCCCTGCTTTGGTCAGCACGCCCGCAACTTTCTCGTGATATCGCAGCCACGAAGAATGTGCTTCAAAACACCGCAAATCCAGGCGTGACCGTTGCTCTCGAGACATGTGGCGGCATAGCCTCGACCGCTATTCCGAATAATTCATTCGGTTACGGACGCGTCGATGCTCTTGCAGCAGTGAATTCAGTGCCCGTCATCACGACCGCGGCTGCGGTTTCTATATCAGGGCGCGTGCTTGGTCGCGAGGGCGGTGGGATCCGTGGTGTCGCGGTCACGATCACTGAGGTTAACGGCGGTCGAACGACCGTCTTGACCAACGCATTCGGTTACTACCATTTCGACACTGTCCCGAGCGGCAAGACCTATGTTGTGCAGGCCGCGGCCAGACGCTTGAGTTTCGCTCCGCGGACGATCAACCTCACGGACCAACTCTCAAACCTCGATTTTGTGGACGGCCGATAGAAAATCGGGCGTAAGTACCACCTTTTTGAGCGTTTGGACGTCTAATTCTCGATACAGCCGCTTCCTTTATTGATTGATTCCTACGTTTTGGGCGTAGTATATTAAGGGTTCAGTTTCAAAGTCCTAACTCGTGCGTAGCTCGATGGCTGGCAACTGCAGGTGAATAACATGTGTGATCTGTTTACTAAGGCTGCGAAGGTAGCTATTTATACGTTGCTGATCGCGGCATTCGCGATCACCGGCCTCTCGCAGAGGACCACGTCGAAACGGCCGGCTTCGCGCACGACCAACGCCGTGGCTCCCGCACCAAAGACGACCGGCCAGACCGGACCGGGAACAGCGAACCTTCGTCTACGCGAGGCATTTGACTTCGACGCAGACAAGAAAGCTGATCTCGCTATCTTTCGCCCGCAGGACTCGGTTTGGTATGTCAAGAAAAGCGGCGGCGGCGCGGACTTCACAAAATTCGGAGCCCCGAGCACGGACTACATGACGCCTGGAGATTATGACGGAGACGGCAAGGCCGATCTGTCGATCTTTCGCGATTCGGACGGGACGTGGTGGCGCATCAACAGTTCGAATGGCGCGGTTGTGGTCGTGAAGTTTGGTCAAACGGGCGATGAACCCGTGGCACGCGATTACGATGGCGACGGCAGGACGGATATCGCGATCGTTCGTCGTGAGAACGGCATTATGACGTGGTGGATCCTTAGAAGCTCGGATGGTCAGGCGACGGCGACACAATGGGGCGCGTCAACGGATTTCACCGCACCCGGCGACTATGACGGCGACGGAAAATTTGATCTGAGCATTCAGCGTCCCGGAGCGGCCAAGACGGACCCCGCATTTTTTTGGACAAAGACCAGCGGCGGTGCGGTGCAGATCGTGCAGTGGGGCACAAGCAGCGACCTCGTTGTCCCCGGCGATTATGACGGCGACGGCAAGACCGATTACGCGATCGTCAGAGAAGGAGCAACTCCTTCTGACCCGCTTACCTGGTGGGTATTAAAGAGCTCCGGTGGCGTAACTGTAAATAGCTTCGGCAGTACGGCGACCGACTATCCGGTCCAAAACGACTACGATGGCGATGGCACGACCGATATGGCTGTCTGGAGAGATACGGACGGCACCTGGTTTGTTCAGGGTAGCCTCGGCGGCTTAGTCACGACGGCGTGGGGCCAGCCGAGCGACTATCCTATCCAGACATACGACACCCATTGATCCTAACGGGTAAGTTTTACAAGAGTGGTTGAGGACACGCGGGTCTTCAGCCACTTTTGTTTTTGATCTGCCTACATGATGCTTCAGCAACACGTATTGGAGGGCTTTAAAGGCAAGCATGTCATCGTCATCGGCGATGCCGTCGCGGACCAGTTCCTCGCCGGAACCATCTCTCGCGTGTCGCGCGAGGCGCCCGTTTTTATCCTGCGGCACGACGAGACGATCACGCTGCCAGGCGCCGCTGCGAATGCCGCTGCAAATGTCGCTGCACTCGGTGGTGAGGTGACACTTTTCGGTTTTTGCGGTGCGGATGCGAATGGCTCAGCTCTGCGATCATCGCTCGGCGAACGTCAGGTAAATGATGGGCTGCTTGACGTGCCCGGATTCTCGACGACAACCAAGGTGCGCGTACTTGCCGGCAATTCATACGCTACTCGCCAGCAGGTGATACGGATAGATTACGAGGAGGGCACCGCTATCGGCGACGAACATCGTCTGGCCTTGATGCGAGAGTTTAGTAAAGCCGTCGACACGGCCGATGCGATCATTGTCTCTGATTACGGCTGCGGTGTGGTCTCTCCCGAGATCTTCAAAGCGATAAAGCATGCGGCAGATGATCGTGACATTCCCCTCGTGATCGATTCGCGGCACCGCTTGGAGCAATTCGCCGGTGCGATATCGGCTACGCCCAACCGTGAGGAGGTCGAACAGATCCTCGGCAGTGACTTCACCGAAGATGATTGCTCCAAACTTCGCGGGCGAATGGCGTTAAAGGCTCTGCTTGTAACCAACGGCAATCAGGGAATGACACTCTTCGAGGCGGACAAGGCACCCGTCAAGATACCCGCCGTCGGCTCAACCGAACCGGTAGATGTCACTGGTGCCGGCGATACGGTTATCGCAACTTACGCTCTCGGTTTGGCCGCGGGAATGTCATTTCGTGAGGCCGCCGACGTGGCAAATCATGCAGGCGGTATCGTCGTGATGAAAAAGGGCACTGCAACAGTTACAACCGAAGAATTGGTTCACTCCCTCAACAGCACAGCCGATCAAGCGTCGCTCGCAACAACAAAGTAAATGCCCGCAGCCCCGATACTCGACCATGAGGACCTCAAAACCGCCGTTAAAGCCGCGCGTGAGGCCGGCAGATCGATAGTGCTCGCTAATGGCTGTTTCGACCTGCTGCATGTCGGACATGTTCGATACCTGGAGGGAGCAAAGGCACTAGGGGACGTCTTGGTCGTCGGCATCAACTCTGACGAACAAACTCATAGATTGAAGGGATCGGGACGTCCTTTCGTCTCAGAAAACGAGCGTGCCGAGCTGATCGCCAGCCTTCGAATGGTCGACATTGTCACGATCTTTGACGAACCGACAGTTGAGGAGCTGATCCGCGCGATCCGCCCGGACGTGCATGCAAAGGGCACCGACTACACCGTTGAGACCGTGCCTGAAAAGAACATCATTCGAGAGGTCGGCGGCCGGGTCGCGGTAGTCGGCGATCCAAAGGACCATTCTTCGACAGAGCTCATAGCAGCGGTCCGATGTGGGAATCCAGAACGAAACAAGACCTCGTGATCGAGGTTTGGGAAAAGCTCGACTGCGACAGCGTCGGAGCCGCGGAGATCGAGGCTATCGAAACCGCCGTCGAGGCTCAATTTGGAAAGGCGGCGGTAGATTCTCCAATGGTTATCGCACGCCTGGTTGCCGACGAGGGAGCCGAGCTGCGGCACTCCGAGATCATGGAGCTCTACATCCGCCGCTCCGAGGATCACCCTTACGACGCAGCCCTACGCAATGTGTTGCGGGTAGATTCACTCTCCGCCGCTTTGCGATCGATCACTGACCTTGAGAATATCCGCCGCAAGTACGCCGCCGATGGTGATAAGACCGGGCTTCGTCACATACGTGAGATGGCGATAGCCGCAAAGCGTGAGCTTTGCCTTCGCATCGACCACATTCGAACTAATGATCTCGACCGGCATGTGGCCACGGAGATCAACGATTGGCTCTCGCACTGGCTGCAGACGCCGCAGCTTTTTGCCGACTGGGTCGAGGTACGTCAGCGGTCGAAAGATTTTGTTGAGAAGTTTGGCAAGATCAGATCAGCCGAATGAGGAGATTCTACGTACCAGATATCGATGCCTCCCTCGCCACCGTGTCACTCACGGGCGAAGAGCACCATCACGCGCGCAATGTGCTGCGGCTTGAGAATGGTGACGAGGTCTCCGTCTTTGATGGCATGGGGAGCGAGTTCCTATGCCGTATCGCAAAAGTCGTAAAAAAAGAAGTTGTGCTGAGCATCCTACGCGAGGTCACGCCCGCCGCGCCTGAGTCTCCAGTCGAGATCGCGATCGGATCGGTCGCTATTCCCGGCGAAAAGTACGACCTCATCATTCAAAAATCCGTCGAGCTCGGCATCGTGACTCTCACGCCGCTTAGTTCGATTCGCTGCGAGCTAAAGCTCAAAGATCTGGCTAAGAAACTTCCCCGGTGGCGACGTATCGCCCTTGATGCGTCAAAACAATGTGGACGAGCGCGGCTCATGGAGATCACTGAGCCGATGGACGTGCGGGAATTCGTCGGCTCGTGTGCCGCTGATCATCCGCGGATCTATTTCTCCGAGCGGGACGGCGGCAAACTCCCTGATATCGCTACGCCCGAGAAGGTCACCGCTGTCATTGGACCAAAGGGTGGTTGGGACGATGCGGAGCTCGATGCCGCACGCGCTGCAGGTTTTGACATTGTCACGCTCGGCGGTCGGATCATGCGCGCAGAGACGGCGGCCATTTCACTGACCGCCGTGCTCCAACACCGTTTTGGTGACCTGAATTAAAATACCGATTTCTGCTTTGCCCGATAATAGGCGTCGCCTCGCTGCAGCATCTTTGCGCGAGGACCTAGGCTGTCGAGAAATGAGAGCAGTTCCTTTTTATCCTCAAAGCGAAAGCTGGCGGTTCCCTTTGCATCGATGTCCGGATCGTCGAATTGAATGTTCGCGTACTTGATGCTCGATGACATCATTCCCGCGATACCGGCCCCCGGGAGCGGCATGTGCGAGATCACCTTATTCGTTGTAGAGACCTCGGATTTCGAATCCGGAAAAAGCACGATCAACGCCTCGTAGGGTATCGAGAACATTTCCTTCCCATCGCTCTTGCGAATAAACATCACGCGCTGATCGGTGTCACTGACCTTTATGGTGCCCGGCTCCTTTGTGCTTGCGCCAAAGACGCCGCCCTCATAACGGACCTGCCATTCAATGGCCGTCGAGGCGACCTGCGCCTTCTCCGGTGCCCGCGGCTGCGAAAGTGCCACGGCCGAAAACGCCAACGCGCACACTGCTGCAAAGATAGCTTTTTTCATCTGGATCCTCTTCCGGGAGAGAGGGCTTTTCTGCGACTAGATTATAGACGCACCGGGCGGGGGTTTGGTTGTTAACTTACCGCCCGCAGCCGTGGCGTCGATAAATACGGGGCGATGCGCCGCTCCGCAAGGCTGACGTAATCGGGCGACACTTCCGACCCTAGCCAGCGACGCTTCAGCGTCTCCGCGATCTTTGCCGTTGTCCCGCTTCCCATAAAGCAGTCGTACACGAGGTCACCCTCGTTCGTCCACGTCCGGATCTGGTCCTCGACAAGCCGCTCCGGGAATATCGCCGGGTGCTCAAAAGCGATCTTATCGCGAGAGCTGGACGTGCCGACGTTATAGTTAAAGATATTGCTGATCTTTCGCTCCAGCTTGATCTCGCGTCCAATGTCTTCGTCAGGCACGTTGCCCCGTCCGCGCTCGGTTATTCGGAACGCCTTGATCTTTGCACCCGCGGATTTTGTCGGCTCGGTAATCGGGTTAAACGTTTTCGGCTGCCCCTTTGAAAAGCAAAACATGTACTCAAAGCACTGCCGGTATCGTTTGCCGCAATCACTCGGGATCGGGTTGTTCTTCACGTACAGCATCGTATCGTGAACATTGAATCCGACATCCTTGAACGTCAGCGCATGTTGGAAGCTCGTTAGCGTCTCGCTGCCATTCACCGTCTTGTCACCCACGACCCAGATCACGACGCCGCCTTTCTTTGTCTTGTGGAATAGAGACTCAGCTATCTTCTCGACCGGAAAATGGTACCCGTTGTACTCGCGCAGATCGTCGTATGGCGGGCTCGTTATCGTCATGTCGACGAAGTCATCCGGCATCCGGTGCAGGGTATCGATGCAATTCTCGAGATAGATCTTACCCAGCCGCATAGGTTTTATTCGGGCCACTTCGCGAGAAAATCCGAGATGAAAGGCTTGTCGCCCTGAGCTTGTGATTCAAGAAATGCGCGGAATGTGTCCTGCTCCGCTGCGTAGTCTTCCTCGTTGATCTTGCCGCAGAACAGAATGAGTCGCAGCCATACGAGATATGTGTTGAGAACGTCG
>JBJMGO010000341.1:0-3884 GCA_045807825.1 Pyrinomonadaceae bacterium
ATCGAGACTCACTGAGTCTATCGGGCCCATACCGACTTTTTACCTCACGGTCGAGATAGAGATGGACAGCGCGCTCGCGTTGCGACGGTCGATCAATGCGAGCATATCAGACGAGCAAAAGGTGAGTGTCAACGACATCCTCGTTAAGGCCGCGGCGATGGCTTTAAGGAAACATCCGTTCGTCAACGCGTCGTACCAGGACAAGAACATTCGCTTTTACGGCCAGGCAGACATTGGTGTCGCGGTCGCTATCGACGAAGGGCTCATCACGCCCGTTGTTCGCGGGGCTGATCTCAAAGGCGTCGTCGAGATCGCGGCGGAGATCAAGTCTCTCGCGGCGAAGGCCAAGGCCAAAAAGCTGCAGCCCGAGGAATATACCGGTGCGACTTTCTCGATCTCGAATCTGGGCATGTTTGGCATAAAAGAATTCACGGCGATCATCAATCCACCCGAGGCCGGCATCATCGCGGTCGGCGGTGCCGAGCCGACGCCAGTCGTCCGCGATGGTCAGGTCGTTGTGCGCAGCATTATGCATGTGACAATGAGCTGCGATCATCGTGTGGTTGACGGTGCGACCGGAGCAAAATTCCTTCAAACCTTTAAACAAAATCTCGAACAGCCGGGAATGATGGCCGCCTAACCCGCGTGGAAGCTCAAGAGAGATCCACCGCACCGTTTCTGGCGCTCATTCCCGCGCAGGTTTTCTTCGGTTCACTCCCGGTGATCGGCAAGATCGTACTCGCTGTGCTCCCGCCGATGGCACTGGTGGGAATTCGCACCTCAGTGACTGCTATCATCCTGATAGCAGTGCAGGCGTTTCGCCGCAGGATATGGCTCAAGGAGCGCGGTGACTATCTCAAACTCGCCATTTTGAGCCTTTTTGGCGTTGTCTTTAATCAACTCTTTTTCATCTCAGGTCTCTCGCTGACGTCTGCGTCGAACACTTCCCTACTCGCGGTGATGATCCCGGTTTTCGCACTGACCGTAGGTGCGGTCGCCGGGTTCGAACGCCTGACTTGGCTCAAGATCTTAGGGATCATCGTCGCGGCTCTTGGCGTGATCATTCTGCTGGATCCGCGAAAGGCGTCCTTCTCGTCGCAGACGACGCTCGGTGATCTGTGCATTGTGATCAACTGCCTCGCCTACGGGATCTACGTCGCCACGTCTAAGAGCGTTATCGTGCGAAACGGAACCTTCCGCTCGATGATGTGGGTCTTTATCTTTGGCGCGATCGTGTGCGCTCCGTTAGGTGCGGTCTCGCTGTCGCGGATCGACCTCACGGCCGTGCCGGCGTACGTTTGGTGGGTCAGCGTCTACATTGCGATCGGCGCGACCGCCGCACCGTACCTCCTCAATGCGTGGGCTCTGCAAAAGGTCGAGCCATCGACTGTGGCGGTTTACGTTTACCTTCAGCCGCTGATCGGATTTGTGCTCGCTGTGCTCTTTTTAGGTGAGAGTTTGACTCTCACCTTCGGCATTGCGGCGGCGTTCGTCTTCGCGGGTGTGTTTATGGTGACCCACAAGTACGTCCCCCTCGAAACATAAACTTGCGCCGCCCGTACATTCATCGTCTAATCTCAACCAAATGCCAACGGAGATAAAGCAGGTGCGCGATGACGCGCGTGGGCGAACCGTGCTTCGCGTCAGCGGCGAGATGTTTCGCGACGACGCCGAGCTCGTCGGCCGCATAGCCGATGAGATCGCTGAAACAGTCGGAGATCAGGTGACGCTTGACCTCGCGGACCTCGACCTGCTCGACAGCGAAGCCGCACACATTCTGCGTGAGCTCTCGGAGCACCATGGCCATAAGATTATCGGCATCGACATACTCGTGCAACACGCCATCGACACCGCCGAGCGCCACGCTTAACTGCGCAAGTCGATCTCGCCATGGGCAATCCGAATGTAAGAACGCGCGGTACGGCTTTCACAGATTTTGTATCGCAATCGCTTCAAAACCGATCTATATTCTAGGGAATGAAAAGCCGTGAGATCGCTGAGATAGTCGGGGGTGAGCTCGTTGGAGACGGCGACGCCGAGATCGGCTCCGTTGCCCAGCTCGGGGCCGCGAATGAGGGGCAGATAGCGTTCTGTGACAAAGACGAGCTCCCCGCTACCCGTGCCGGCTGTGTATTGGTGCGACGCGAGCTTACGGGCGACAGTTCCGCGACTCTCATACGGGTTGACGATCCAAAGCTGGCGTTTGCGAAGCTCGCGAAGGTATTGCACCCGGCAAAGGCTTACCCGGGTGAGCGGCATTCCTCTGCGGTGGTGTCGGCGAGCGCGGTGATCGGTGAGGGTGTATTCCTCGGAGCTTTCACATGCGTGGGCGATGGCTCGATCATCGGTGATGGTACCGTGCTCCGAGCGGGTGCGAAGGTCGGTGACAACGTAAAGGTCGGCACGCACTGCGTATTGCATCCGAACGTCTTTATAGAGGACGGCTGCACGATCGGCTGCAACGTGATCCTTCACAGCGGTGTTGTCATCGGGACGCCCGGGTTTGGATATGTACGTGATCCTGAAGGGGAATATCATCAATTTCCGCAGATCGGAACGGTCGTGATCGAGGACAATGTCGAGATCGGTGCGAATACTTGTATCGACCGCGGAGCACTTGGAGAGACACGCATCGGTCAGGGCACAAAGATCGACAACCTCGTTCAGATCGGGCACAACGTTCAGATCGGTAAGCGCGTGGTGATCGCAGCGCAAACCGGCATCTCGGGCAGCACGGTTCTGGAGGACGATTGCGTCATCGGCGGGCAGGTCGGAATGGGTGACCACGCGACCGTGAAGAGCGGTGCGGTGATCGGTTCGCAGGCCGGTGTGTTGCCCGGCAAGATCGTACGTGCCGGCATCTGGTGGGGCACGCCTGTCCAGCCACTCGATGAGTACAAACGGCAGAACGCGATGGTCAAAGGCCTCGCCCGTTTGCGCGAAGAGGTCAAAGAGCTGAAGAAGAAGCTCGGCGGATGACATCTGCATTCTCTCCGATCTCTGCGAGCCCTCTGCGAACTCTGCGTTGAGTGTTGGCAAGCATTCTTCACCGCAGAGGACGCAAGAGACAGAGACGCAGAGGCCGCAGAGAAGCTTTTCTGGGACTGAGAATGTACAACATTTTCAAATACACGCTCGTTGGAGTGATCTTTTTGGGAAGTGTGCTGACCGCGGTGCACGCGCTGCGGTCTGAGACGGTGTCGCATTTGAATACGGTTCTGCCCTGGTTTGCGGGTCTCGAGGCCGTCGCGGCATTGTTGCTGCTCGTGCCGAAGGTGAAGAGGTGTGCCGCGATAGCTCTGCTCGTGATCTTTGCCGTCGCGGTCATCGTGCACGGTCCTGCGGAGCAACTGGCATTGTTCGTCTACGCGGCGGGCGTTCTGTTCGTTGGGTTTAGAAGGTCGGCTTAGCTTCTCTCAATCATCTTGAGGATGAACTCCGCTGCCCGCTTAGACGCCCCGCCTTTGCCAAGCTTAGCGGCCGTCTCCGCAAGTCTCGCGCGCATCGCGGAGTTCACGGCGGGTTCAAGAAGACGCGTCAGCTCCTGATTCAATCGTTCAGCGGTTAGATCGCTTTGGATCAGCTCGGTCGCGAGTCTCTCGCCGGCGATCAGATTGATCAGGCCATAGTGCGGCACGTCGATCATTGGTTCGAGGAGTTTGTAGTTCACTGCGGAAGTTTTGTAGACAACCACCATCGGCGTACCCAGAATTCCCGCCTCGAGGGTTGCCGTCCCACTAGTGACAGCCGCGGCATCGGAGGCGGCCAGTGCATCGTATGTCTCTCCCACGATGACGTGAGCTTCGACTTTCGATCTCGCGATCTCGGCGTTTGCGAACGCGACCTGCCTGTTGTCAGCAAGGGCGATGATGAACTGAGTTCCC
>JBJMGO010000342.1:0-3859 GCA_045807825.1 Pyrinomonadaceae bacterium
CCGAGTCCTGACTCTCCTTGCCGTAGAGAATGAACGGCCGCTTGGTGAGATCGACGCTATCGATCCAAACATTTATTATCTCGGTGCCGAATCTCAGCGCCTGCTCCCGAAACTCGTCCATTAAGATAGGACCCATAATCCCGGCGCGAAATCCTGGATAATTCTCGACCTCAGTCGTGATGGTTAACTGACCTCCGGGCTGGGGACCGTCGATCACGAGCGGCGCGAGCTCCGCACGGCCCGCGTAGATCGCCGCGGTCAGACCGGCAGGGCCGGAGCCGAGAATAACGACCTTCCTTCTGATGGGCTCTTTGATCATATTAGGCAGTGAGAACCTGCGGTGACTGTCTTCCAATTTGAGTCTGGTTATAGTATATCTATCGTCAGATAGCTTCGTCTATTTGATGTTGGAGACGCTCACGGCGCAGTTTTAGCTTACATCTGCTGCGTTTTGCCCACCACAAGCGAGCGTTGTACTGGCTACAAACTGTATAAAGTATCCGTGTTAAACTGAGTTTTTGGACGCGCGGGCGATTGGGTTGATAGAATGACCACGATCCAGCCTCACTTTGAGGAGAAACGGTTCGCATTAAGGATGGCCTTGCGGCTCCCGGTCGTCGTATCGGGCAAGTCCGACGATGGAGCCACCTGGAGCGAGCCGACGGAGACGGACGATATCTCAACCCTCGGCGCCCTTTTCCAGCTCAACCAGCCGGTGAATATGGGCGACAGTCTCTACATCAGATCGCACCGTCCGAATGGTGTGCCTGTCGAGGTCAAGGCTCAGGTCGTACGGGTGATCCCGGCAAACTACGGCACCTCGCGGGTAGGCGTTGCAATAGAGGAGCCGAAGGAAGCGTGGCTACGCCTATTCGTCGCGTGGATAGCGGACGACAATGTCGTCGAAGGCGTGAACGAATAAGCAGAAGTTTTGGGCGACTTGTCGAAGACGCGAAGGATGCACGCCATCGTTCGTGTCTTTTGCATCTTCGCGGCTTTGCGTCGAAAATCTTTAGTCATGGGAAACTACGAGACCATAACCATTGAACGGCGCGGTCGCGTCGCCATCCTTATTATCGATCGTCCTGACAAACTCAACGCCCTCAGCAGCAAGGTGCACGCAGACGGCGTCGCCGCGCTTGAGGAATTGAAGCATGATAATGAGGTTCGCGTGGTTGTGATCACGGGCTCGGGCGAAAAGGCTTTTATTGCCGGTGCCGACATCAGCGAGTTTCAGGGTCAGACGCCGGTGACACAGCGAAATGCCTTCCAGGAGCCGAGTCTTTTTAATTCGATCGACACGTTCCCAAAGCCTGTGATCGCGATGGTCAATGGTTTTTGTCTTGGCGGTGGGAATGAGCTGGCGATGGCGTGCGACATCAGGATCGCGAGCGAGAAGGCACGCTTTTCGCAGCCGGAGATCAATCTGGGGATCATGTGCGGCGGCGGCGGTACGCAGCGGCTGCCAAGGCTGGTCGGTGAAAGCCGTGCGATGGAGATGGTGCTAACAGGAGACATGATGGACGCTGCGACGGCAGAGCGCTTCGGGCTCGTGAATCATGTCTATCCTGCCGATCAGCTCGAGGCCGAGACAATGAAGCTGGCCGACAAGATCGCCGAAAAAGCGCCCATCGCTCTCCAGCTATCCAAGGAGGCGGTCAAATTCGCCTCACGTTCCAATCTGGATGAGGGACTGCGCCGCGAGGTGGACCTATTTGCGATCTGTTTCTCGACCGAAGACCAGAAAGAGGGGGTCGCTGCATTCCTCGAGAAACGAAAGCCGGATTTTAAGGGACAATAGGATTTCTTGACGATCCATCACGCAGGCGCGGAATGGGTATCCGATGGGGCCTGCATGGATAACGGAATGGGTGAGGCTCATCGCTACTCGCATGACGATCTTCACGAGTACAACCCGTTTTCCAGCAGCGAGATCCGACCGCCGTCTACATCGCGCGGATGCCTTGACCCGCCAACTGTATTTCGGTAGATTCTAAATTCTCATTCATTTTGCACATATATGCAGGTGAGTGTGGGGACGTAGCTCAGCTGGGAGAGCGCATGAATGGCATTCATGAGGTCAGGGGTTCGATCCCCCTCGTCTCCACCAATTTTTTCCAAGGCGGGCAGCGAGGGCCTCTCACATAAGAGCACTCGCTTGCGGCGGCTTCGTGGTAATTTCTAACTAAAAGTAAGTTAGCTCCCTCAAGACCGCATCCAGTGGTGGATTTTTGCGCGAATCTGTGCGTAGAATGGTTCACCGTTTACAAATCTTAGAGCAAAAACAGGAGTCCCCGTATGGAAAGGATGTTGATCAAACACCTGACTGGCTCAAAAGCCAATCAGGTGGAGGAATTCTCGCTAAAGCACCACAATGACCTGATATTTGGCCGCGAGGCCGGAGTCACGGTCAAATACGACCCGGACAGAGATGATCTGGTCGGCCGTCAGCATGCAAAGATCTCTCGAGATCCGGCTGATCCGAATAGTTTTCAACTCACGGATCTGAACAGCACGAACGGTACGTTCCTCAACGGGCAGAAGGTCACCGGAACCGTAAGAGTTAACCCCGGCGATCGCGTGCAGTTTGGGCCGGGCGGACCGGAGTTCATGTTCGACGTGGAGCCGCGGCCGGATAATGCCGCAAGGCAGACGCGTGTCGCAGGCGGAGCGACCGCATCGCCGCAGACCCGTGTGGCTACGGCCGGAATGGGTGAAACAGGCGGCAAGCCCGCCGGCACCGTCGGGAAGGCCACGGTGGAGAGAATGGTCTCGCAGGCTGTCACGGACACAAAGCGTTCGCAGGGACGCAAGTTTGGCGTTATCGGTGCGGTTGCCATCATCCTGATCCTCGTTCTCGGAGCTGTTGCCATCGGCGGCGGTTATTGGTTCTACACGAAACGTGAAGCCGCGCTCAAGACCGAGCTAGGCAGTAAGCAGACGGACCTCGAGAAGAAGATGGACGATGGCAAAGGCGTCTCTGCTTCCGATATAAACGACAAATACGGCAAGGCCGTGGTTTATATGGAGGTCGCCTGGCGTCTGATCGACACTCAAAAACAGGCGCAGATCTATCATCAATTCGTGCCAAACAGCAAAGAGGTGCTTTCAAAGCTTCTTGGCGTGAATTTTGGAAAAGGTCCGATCGATCCCACCGCGGGTGGAGCTCTGCCGGTGTACGTACAGGTGGGCAATTCCTATGAGCCGCTGCTGACGGACAGCAAGACCGACCTTACGGTTCCGGTTGGCGGCCGCCACACCGGTACTGGCTTTATCGTCACCACGGATGGATTCATCCTTACGAACCGCCACGTCGCGGCGACGTGGATGACAAGCTATCACTTCCCACCGAATACGCCTCGCGGTATTGTCATCACTTCGCAGGGCCAGCTTGCCAGCAGCTCGCTTGTGCCGCCGCCGACAGATTGGGTACCGGCATTCACAAAGCAAGAGGGTAAGCAGCTTCAGAGTACCTTAAAGGGCGTTGACGATACCCTTGACGTAACACTCGCCGGTAAGGAGAATCGCATGGCTGCAACGCTAAAGCAGGTCTCCGACCGTCACGACGTTGCTTTGGTCAAGATCGATGTCCCGGGACAATTGACCAAGGTCGAGCTTTTTGACAACTATGACAGCTTGAAGAAGGGCGAGAATGTCACGATCATGGGCTACCCGGCGGCTAGTCCGGCTGTTTACGGCGTGATCGCGTCAAAGGACGTCTTTAATCAAAACCAGCAATATAAGATCATTCCTGACCCGACCGTGACCACGACAAATGTCGGTAATATCATCCGCGGCAGCGGGGACAATGATAAGGAGTCGGACAAACGGATCAGCACGATCGGCGATGTGATCCAAC
>JBJMGO010000343.1:0-11595 GCA_045807825.1 Pyrinomonadaceae bacterium
CTGAAACTGCTCGAGATAGGTGAGCGGTACGAGGCGATGACGCCAGGGTTTGTGCGCGACGCTGTTCGCGGTGGTGTCGCGACCCTGCCAGGAGCCTTAAATCGAAAGCTCAACCGTACCTTCTTGACGCGAGATTCGGACATCGAGAGTTTGTTCTTCGATAGCTTCGCTGTGTTCCCGCGTGCGATGCAGCGGAAGATGTTTAACCGCGATATATGCGAAAGGTTCGAAAGCGGAGATCCGTACTCCATATTGAATGAGCATGTTAGTGGGTCGGATGCAGACGACACACTCGACAAGCTGCTTTACGCAGACACGAAAACCTACCTTCACGAGCTGCTCATGAAGCAGGACCAGATGTCGATGGCGGCGTCGATCGAGAGCCGTGTGCCATTTCTGGATCATAAGCTCGTTGAATTCACCGCGCGGATGCCGCGTGAGATGAAACTCCGAGGCGGCACGACAAAGTGGATCCTGCGTGAGGCGATGAAGGGAATTCTCCCCACGGAGATCATCGATCGTCCGAAGATGGGCTTTCCCGTGCCGGTCGGCAAATGGTTCCGAGGCGAGTACAAGCACATTATTGAGGAGTACGTCCTTGGTGACCGCGCACTCAGTCGCGGTATCTTTGATCCGAGATTTGTGCGGCAGCTCGTTGCCGAACACAACTCTGGCGTGAACCACGACGAGCGGCTGTGGTCGCTGGTGAATTTTGAGGTCTGGCAGAGGACATTTATTGATGGAGAGGCGGGATAGGTGCTTGGCGCGAGCTGTGCCGTTGCGGCCATCTTTAACGCAAAGCCGCAAAGGTCGCAAAGTAGGCCAATAGGAGCAAATGATGCTTGTAGAAGGACGTAGAACGCAGCGACCAAAAAGCGAAGCCACTGGCGTACTTCGTGGCCGCGACATCGTGTGCTTTAGCCATGACTGGACCGGAGATCCGCTGTCAAAGACCCACCTGATTCGTGTGCTCTCGCGTGAGAATCGCGTTCTCTGGGTCAACTCAATAGCCAACCGTATGCCGACTACGTCGTCGAAGGACGTGTCTCGCATATTTAAAAAGGTCGCGAGCTTTGCAGAGCCCGTCCGCGAGGTTGAGCCGAATATATTTGTCCTTAACCCGCTCGCGGTGCCGGCGTATGGCAGCGATGCGATGGTCGCATTCAACCGCCATTTTCTCGTCCGCCAGGTGAAGTCGGCAATGCGAAAGCTGGGGTTTGCCGATGTGGTTAACATTATCTTTAACCCCGCTGCGGGGATGGTCGCTGGCAAGCTTGGTGAGCGTGAGTTGATCTACTACTGCGTCGATGAGTACACGGCGTTTACAGGTGCGACCGTCGGGTTGAAGCGGATCGAGGACGATCTATTTCGCCGGGCAGATCTCGTTGTGGTTTCGGCCGAAAAACTGCTTGAGTCAAAGCGTCACCTGAATGCAAATACACACCTGATCCGTCACGGTACGGACTGGGATCATTTCAGGAAGGCGATTGACGCGGACACCACAGTCCCCGCGGTGATCGCGGACCTCCCGCGACCTATCATCGGTTTTCATGGGCTGCTCGCTGATTGGATCGATTACGAACTGATCAAGAAGGTCGCCGAGCACTTCTCGCATGGCTCTGTCGTGCTGATCGGCAAGACGAATGTCGATGCCGCGCAAAGGATCAAACTGCTAGATGGCGTGACGAATATTCACCTACTTGGCCGCAAACCTTACGCGGAGCTGCCAGCTTACTGCAGAGGCTTTGATGTCGCTCTCAATCCTTTCGCCATCAACGAGCTGACCCTCGCCGCAAACCCCCTCAAGGTACGTGAGTATCTCGCCGCGGGGCTGCCGGTCGTGTCGACGGATATTCCAGAGGTGCATGTTTTGGAAGATGTGCTCGTCGGCACGGATCACGACGACTTTATCGCCAAGATCGAACAAGCATTGATCACGCCAAAGCCACGCGAGCAAGTCAGCGATCGCATTCGCCAAGAGAGTTGGGAGGCGAAGGTCGAAGAACTCCGCGATCTCTGTGCAAAGTCTCAGCGATCTCTGCGTGGGGACCTAGTTAACGCAGGGGCCGCGGAGTAGACGCAGAGCGCGCGGAGAAGTAAGAAATGCAAGAGCTCGCACTCAAACACAGCAATGAGGTCGCCGCAGGCCAGCGGTTCGAGTTTGGCAAAAACTGGGCGGCCTTTCTATCTGTCCTGGATGAGGAGCGGATCGCTAAGGCAGAGGAGTCGTTGAAGGAGATGCTCGAGGTCGAGACACTCGAGGGTAGGACCTTTCTAGACATCGGCTCCGGGAGCGGGCTGTTCTCGCTTGCGGCAAGGCGAATGGGTGCGAGAGTGCATTCGTTCGATTACGACAGCAGCTCATTCGCATGCACGCAGGAGTTGCGGAACCGCTATTTCCCAAATGATGCGGACTGGCGTGTCGAGCAGGGCTCCGCGCTCGACGCTGGGTATCTCAGATCGCTTGGCAAATTTGACGTTGTCTACTCGTGGGGCGTGCTGCATCACACGGGAGCGATGTGGCAGGCATTGGAGAACGCGGTTATTCCCAACAAAAAGGGCGGCAAGCTTTTCATCGCCATATATAACGACACCGGCAGCCAAGTCCAGCGTTGGCATTGGGTAAAGAAGACGTATTGCAGGCTCCCGACAATCCTTAAAACGCCGTTCGCCGTCGCTGTGATCATTCCTGATGAACTAAAACGTCTCGCGAGCTCGATTCTACAGCTCCGCCCGCAGGACTACATACATTCGTGGACCCGATACAAAAACGGCCGCGGCATGAACCGCTGGCACGACATCATCGACTGGGTCGGCGGCTATCCTTATGAGGTAGCGACCGTGGATGAGATATTTGAGTTCTACAAGGCTCGCGGATTTTCGCTGACGAAGATCAAGTCGGGCGGTGCGGGATTGGGTTGTAATGAATTCGTCTTTGAACGAGTGGATTAGCTCTCGCCGTTCCTCTCAAGCTTTGCCATCAGCTCGGGCCAGCGTGGGTCGTCTCTCAGAGAGACGAGGTTCGTGTCGTGCTTGAAATGAGGCCAATTTTGGTTGCCGAGCTTGATGGCCTTGTTGAGCCATTTGAAGGCGGCGTCTTTATCACCTAGCAGAGCGTAGGTTTGGCCAACCCAGTAGGCCATGTCGTGGTCGGAGCGGGAGATCGCTAGAGCATCTGCTGTGAGCTGCTCGCGCGCCTTCTCTGGCTGCCCGGAGCCGGCAAGGTACGTTGCAAAGAGCGGGCGAATTCCGTCCATGTCTTCGTGCTCGCGGAGCACGGACGAGATGAGGTCGATCGCTTCGTCATACCTGCCTTGATAGTAGTAGACGCCTGAGCGAAAGATCTTGAGCATCGGGTGATTGGGCTCGACCTTGACACCTTTGTCGAGCTCCTCGAGTGCCTTTTCGAATTCGCGTTTATAGATGAAGATGCGTGCGCGATTATATGCGGCGACGGCACGTGCGGCCGGGTCGAGACGGGTGAGTTTTTCAAAGGCTTTGAGTGACTCGTCATATTCACCGTCGAGGCGGTGCATCACGCCCTTAACAAACCAAAGTGCCGGATCGTTGGGAAACTGTTTTGCGAGGATCTCGATCTCGGAGCGGGCTTTTTTCTTTTCACCGCGGGCCATGTAGATCATGACCATGAGGACGCGGGCCTCGACGACGTTCGGATCGTAAAAGAACGCCTTGCTGAATGCTGCCTCAGCGTACGTGTAATCCTCAGGCTCACCCAGCCCTTTGAAGACACGATTCGCGTAGCAGGCGCCGAGCCCGCTGTACGCGAGGGCGAAGTGCGGATCGAGCTCGATCGATCGCTTGAAATTTGCCATAGCCGCATCGCAATCGTCGGCATCGATCGTGCGAAAGATAAATCGACCAAAGTTGTCGCGGCCGCGGAGATATTCTTCGTAGGCCTCGGCGTTCTCGGTGGGACGTTTGCCGAGTTTCTCAGCCTCGAGGTCTGTAAGTTCTAGACGAAGACCCTCAAGAATTCGATGTGCGATGGCGTCCTGCAGGGCAAGAATGTCGCCGCCCTCGGCGTCTATACGGTCGCTCCAGAGGATGTCCCCCGAGGTGACGTCCAATAGCTGCGCGGTCACGCGCAGACGCTCACCCGCCTTTATGAAACCCGCTGACAGCACCGCGTGCACACGCAGCTCACGTCCGGCATCTTTAGCGTCCGTCTCCTTTCCCTGGTACTTCGCGATAACTGACGAAGGGCGGACTATGATCGAGCGTATCTGAGCGAGCTCGGTGATCACGGCGTCTGCGAGTGCAAATTCGTAAAACGCGGCCTCCGGGTCGTTGCTAAGGTTCTTAAAAGGCAGGATCGCGACGCTCTTTTTCTCCGTACCTGTCGCGGTCATCGAGATGTCGGGGTTGAACGACGGCGTCGGTGTCGTCATTCCCGGCGGGCGGCCGGAGCCTTGAGAGGTTGCTTCCGGCGAATTGCGTCCTGTAAACCAATTGAGCATCCGCTTGACCGCTCCACCGTCAGCGTACTCTGGTGCGTAGGTATCGCCCGGCATGAGCTGAGCGCCGGAGACCTGCTGCATCACGGCTCTAAGGTCGTCGCGCATCTGGGCGATCTTTTGATAACGCTGTTTGGGGTCTTTTGCGAGTGCTTTGTCGATGATCTGCTGGACACGAGGCGGAAGCGGGTCCTTTCGCATCTGAGCGAGCGGCTTTGGCGTGCCGTAGAGGACCTGATGACGGACGTCGATCACGGTTTTGCCCTGAAACGCCCATATACCCGAGATCATCTCGTACATCAGGACGCCGGTTGAAAAGATGTCCGATCTCGCATCGGCACGCTCGCCGCGGGCCTGCTCGGGAGCGGCGTAGGTGGCAGTCCCGTACGGAATTCCGAGTTCAGTGATCTCGGTCTTGTCCTGTCCCGCAGTCGCAGTCGCCTGCTCATCCTCAAGAAGCTTTGCGAGCCCAAAATCGAGTATCTTCACCTGGCCCGCCTCGGTAACCATCACGTTGCCGGCCTTGATGTCGCGGTGAATTATGTTTTTGGAATGCGCGTAAGCGAGAGCGTCGCAGACCTGGATCGCGATCGAGAGAGCACTTTTTAGTTCGAGCGGCCGACCGCCGACAAGCTGTCGAACATTCTTCCCATCGACCCACTGCATGGCGATGTAGTAAACGCCGCCCGCGTCGCTAAAGTCGTATATTGTGCAGATATTCGGGTGGTCGAGCTGCGAGCAAAGCTGTGCCTCGCGTTCAAATCGTCGGAAGTTTGCTGTCTTTTGAGTGAGCTCGGGAGGAAGGACCTTGATGACGACCGTGCGGTTAAGTTTGGTATCGAGCGCCTTGTAAACCGTACCTTGGCCGCCCGAACCGATCTTTTCGAGGATCTTGTATTGATTGATCTTCTCGCCGATCATCCGGTGTTAGATTGCTAAATGCGAGGCTCCAGATGCACACAGACACGCGTCGGCGCCTGCGAGCAAACGACAATCATACGCTCGCCGTGCGTAATCCGCAATTCTTGATCAGAAAGCCCTAATTTGTATGTCCGGCAAACTGCCGGAGCGGTCAGCTGATCGTTCAGCCACGGGGCGGATCGCCCCATCCGGACTGCGTCCAGACGCCGTTCTCCGCGATAGCTGGAACGGTCGGATCGCCCTTTGTAAGCTCGAGCATCTCGCGCTTCCGAGCCACATCGTTCTGGGCGTCGTATTCCGTAAAGTCGATCCCGTGGCTGTTGTAGTGATCGCGTGCCGCCTGGCAGTACGGGCAGCCTGGTTTTGTGTACATCACTATTGCCATTGTTCAAAATTACACCCTTTCGCTACCATTGATACAGTCCGCCCGCGTACCTTTGTATGGAGTTCACAGATATTCTCCGGCCTTATAAACGCCTGATAGAGATCGACATCCTCGGCGAGAAACAGGAAGTACCGGAGAATAATTCGCTGTTGAGGTGCTTTCAATTTCTCTCGCCGGAGACGGTCTCCTACTCCGACCTTTGCTGGAATGGCACATGTACGGACTGTCAGGTGTGGGTCAGGAACGGCGATAAGGAGAAGGCGGTTCTCGCCTGCCGCACCGATGTGCAAGAGGGAATGGAGATCGTCCGCGTCGCTCCTGCGATCGAGCTGAAATGAGTATTCAGGCCGTCCAAATCTCCTCCATCAGCAGTGTCGGGACACTCAGTGCAAAATTTGAGCGGCTCGGCTCGGGATTACGTGCATACCTGGAGGCAGGGCTCTTGATCGCGTTTTCTGGTGGCGTCGACAGTGCATTTCTCGTGTGGGCGGCGGAACGCGAGCGATCGGCGAGTGGTGGCCGGTTGCTTGCCTTGACCACATCAAGTGCCAGCTTGGCGACGGCTGAGCGTGCAGATGTGGAGAAGTTCGTTGGTCAGTACAGGTTCGATCACCTCTGGATCGACAGCCGCGAACTGGAAGATTCCGATTACCTCCGCAACGATACTTCTCGCTGCTACCACTGCAAGAGTGAGCTCTTTCGGATCTGTGGCGAGGTAGCGGGTGAGCGCGGTCTGAAGCATGTTGCTTACGGCTACAACGCCTCTGACATAGGAGACACTCGGCCGGGTCATCGTGCAGCGATCGAGAACGGCATCGTGTCACCGCTTGCGGACGCGGGCCTTACAAAGGATGACATTCGCCAACTGATGCGGATCAATGGTTTGGATCTTGCCGATAAGCCGGCCAGTCCGTGCCTCAGCTCTCGGCTGCTTACGGGCGTTGCTATTACGAGTGAGAAGCTAAAGGCCGTCGATGAATTGGAGTCGATGTTGCGAGATCGCGGCCTGCGTGTCTTCAGGGTGCGGGTGCATGAGTCGAGCGGGTCGCGCTTTGTGCGTCTCGAGGTCGCATCGGAGGAGATGGAGCTTGCATTCACGTTGCGAGAGGAGCTCACAGCCGCGGCAAAGAAGCTGGGATTCCGCTGGGTGACACTGGACCTTGCCGGGTACAAAACGGGCGGAGGAAACGCCGCGGCCGGATGACCGATCAGGAACTATCCCGACTGCTGGAGAGCGTCCGCGCCGACGAATTGTCGACGGCCGAGGCCATCGAGTTACTGCGCCACGGACCTTTTAAGGGGACGGACCTCGACTTTGCCGAGCTCGACCATCATCGCCCGCTGCGGAATGGACTCGGAGAGGTTGTCTACGGCGAATCCAAATCTGCTGAGCAGATCGTCTCGATCGTTGAGCGACTCGCTCCCAATGGTCATTCGGTACTCGTCACGCGCATCGACGAGGAAAAATCAGCAAGACTGATAGCTAGATTTCCCGCCGGTCGTTCCAATACTATCGGTCGAACATTCATTGCCAACGCTCCACAGATCAAGACCCCAGAGAGTGGAGAACCCTACGTGGCCATCGTTGCGGCCGGCACGAGCGACGGTTACGCCGCCGAAGAGGCGGCCGAGGTCTGCATCGCGATGGAGACGGCGTTTGTCACGCATTATGATGTCGGAGTCGCGGGGCTGCATCGGCTTTTGGGGAAGATGGAGTCGCTGCAAAACTCGTCGGCGATCGTTGTGGTCGCGGGGATGGAGGGGGCTCTTCCGAGCGTTGTCGGCGGGCTATTCGGAAAGCCGATCTTCGCGGTCCCGACGAGCGTCGGTTACGGCGCAAGCTTTGGCGGGATCGCGCCGCTGCTGGCGATGCTCAACTCGTGCGCGGCTGGCGTTGCGGTGTTGAATATCGACAATGGCTTCTCCGCGGGCTTTGCCGCATGTCAGGTGGTCCGAGAGATCAAGAGGATCGCCAATGGGTAAGGCACTTTATCTCGACAGCGTCGCGGGCGTCGCGGGCGATATGTTCACGGCGGCGTTTGTCGATGCGGGACTCATTTCGGTCGAGGAGCTCAATTCTCTGGCTTCGCAGCTCGGTCTCGACGGGGTTATGGTCGAGACTCATGACGTTATCCGAGCGACGATCAAGGCTACGACCCTTGAGGTCAAGATCGTCGGCGATGCATGGAGATCGCGATTCCCCGGAGCAAGCGGTCACGGTCATCATCATCACGACAATTCGAATCTCGCACTCGGGACGGCGGTCGGCCACGACTGGCACGTCGATTATCCCGCTATCGATAAGTTTCTCGCGGAGTCTTTGCTCAAGGAGACCGTTAAGAAGAACGCCCGCGAGATCTTTGCGCTTATCGCGGAGGCGGAGGCGAGTGTTCACGGGCTAGAGATCGAGAAGGCGACCTTTCATGAGATCGGCACGGTGGACTCCGTCATGGATGTTGTCATGGCTGCACACTGCATCAATAAGATCGCTCCCGACTCTATTTATGCAACACCCCTTCAGCCTGGCCGCGGGACGATCGCCATCGCCCACGGCACTCATCCCGTGCCGCCGCCGGCTAGTGCCAAGTTGCTGATCGGTCTGCCCACAGCGGCGACACCGCAGGCGATCGAGCGTGAGAATATCGAGCTATCGACGCCAACCGGAATAGCGATCATTCGTCACTTTAGCCCGCGGTTTGTCAGCGAGATGCCTGCGGGTAAGTTGCTCGGAACTGGCCGCGGGTCGGGAACCCTGGACTTCGGGAACTTTCCAAATATTTTCCAGATCTCACTGCTCGATACCGAAGCCGGCATGGATCTGCCTTACCTTGCCGATTCCGTCATTGAGATCGCTTTTAATGTCGATGACGACACGGCCGAACACATGGCGTGGCTCGCGGAGCAGCTCTTACAGAAGGGTGCTCTAGACGTCTGGCAGACGCCGGGAACAGGCAAAAAAGGACGGACAATGGTCTGCTTTTCGCTGCTTGTCCAGGAGAAAGACCTAAAAACCATCGCGGACTGGATACTGAGAAACAGCACTACGTTTGGCTTACGCTATCGCAAGTGGGACCGGCTAATGCTGGATCGTGAGTTCCAAAACCGCAATGAACAAGGCTGCGATGTCCGCTATAAGATCGGACGCACCACGGCAGGCGAGAAATTAAAAGAGAAGATCGAGTTCGACGATTGGCGCGAGACTCGGGATCAGTAGGTCGGTACGGACGGGTCGACCTCGTGCGACCAGGCAGTGATGCCGCCCGCGAGGTTCGTCAGCTTTCCTTCATAACCTGACCGCTCAAGAGCCTCGATCACACGTGCACTGCGGCCGCCGGCGTGACAATGGATGACAGCCTCGCGTGTGGGGTCCAGCTCATCGATCCGCGACATGATCTCACCCATCGGGATCAGCTTCGCTCCGGGAATGCTTGCGTACTCGCCCTCATGCGGCTGACGCACATCGATAAGCTGCACGTCTTCGCCGGCGTCCATCCGGGCCTTTAGTTCTATGGCGGTTGTTTGATCCATTTCCTGCGATTTTAGCATTCCCATGTAGGTAACACGACAAACCTCGGTTTATAACTCGAATATTACTAAAGTCAGGTTTTACAAAACTTTACATCGTGTAGGAATTCTCTGACGAGCCCTTATTGTAGAATTTACGTTTACGACGCCTATGGCGAGATCACCGTATAAGGTATTTTTTTGCGCCCTCACGCTGTCGCTCTGCGTTTCGTGCAGCTATTTCTCCGGCGGGTCGAATAGCAACCGGGGCCGCGGTGGAGCGAATGCGAACGCGAATACGGGTGACACCGGCGCCGCGATCGCTATCACGGTCGGAAAGGCTGAGGCACGCACTGTTGCATCGTCCATCACCGCGACCGGTACCCTTGTCGCGGCGGAAACGTCGGACGTGGCGCCAAAGGTAGCGGGAAAGGTCGCGAATATTTACGTCAACGTCGGTCAATTCGTCGCGGGCGGGACAACGATCGCAAAGATCGATGATACGGATGCGAGGTTGCGTCTCAACGTCGCGCGGACATCGGTGACGCAGGCGAATGTCGCCGTTCGTCAGGCCGAGGCGAGGATCGGACTGCTCGAGGGCGGACAGTTTCAGAGCTCATCCGTTCCTGAGGTTAGAACCGCGGCGGCAAACTATCAGGTCGCATTGGATACCCAGAAGCAGGCCGAGGCGAATGAAAGGCGATATCGCGATCTAACACAAACCGGTGACGTCGCGATGGCCACGTACGAGACCTACCGCACGGCTCGAGACACGTCTCGAGCCCAGGCCAACGCTGCGAAGGAAACACTCAACGCGGCGATCAATACCGCCAAACAAAATAATCAGGCGATCGCCGCGGCCCGTGCGGGCGTCGAGGCCGCGCAGAACCAGGTAAAACAGGCCCAGCAGGACCTTGCCGATCTTGTGGTCTACGCTCCATTCGCAGGTTACGTGAGCGCGAGGCCGGTGGCTGTCGGAGAGTACGTTTCCACAGCTACATCCGTGATCACGTTACTTCGCACAAATCCGATCAAGGCAGAGATCCAGATCTCGGAGGCGGACGTACCATATGCCGCGATAGGTCGTGCGGTTGCGGTCAGAGTTGACGCTTATAAGGATCGAACATTCGGCGGTACTGTCTCGGCGGTCAACCCGGCGATCGACCCGAACTCGCGGTCCGCCACCGTCGAGGCATTGATCGAGAATGGCGACAACGCGCTCCGGACAGGCATGTTCGCGAACGCTAGTATCACGCGCGAGGGTGGTGCTCCGGGAGTCTTCGTTCCCAAGAGTGCGGTCGCGGCCGACCCGACAACCAACAATCACAAGGTCTTTGTTATTCAGGACGGCGTTGCACATCTGAAAGTGGTGCAGCTTGGACCTGAAGAGGGCGATTTTCAACAGATCATCTCGGGTGTTAACGGGGATGAAACGGTCGCGACGAGCGGGGTCGACCAGCTATTCGAGGGGGCGAAGGTAACGTTTTAATACATGCAGTGGCTCGCTGAGATCTGCGTTCACCGACCGGTCTTTGCGACCGTCATCGTGATGTTCCTGACGGTCGTCGGGGGCTTTAGCTTTTTTACGCTCGGCGTCGATCGATTCCCAAAGATCGACCTGCCGACGATCTCCGTATCCGTAAATAACACGGGTGCGGCGCCCGCCGAGATGGAGACTGAGGTTACGGACCCGGTCGAGGGAGCCCTCAACACAGTCCCCGGCATAGACGAGATGCGTTCCACATCCGCACGCAACTCGTCGAATATAACCCTCACATTTAACCTCGAGAAGAATCCTGACCAGGCTTATCAGGAGGTCCAGCAAAAGCTGGCGACTGTTATCAATCGACTGCCCGAGGACGCGGACCCACCGGTCGCCCGGAAGAGCGATCCGGATTCACAGCCGGTCCTGATGTACTCCGTCAGTGCGCCGCGTGACATCGTTGAGCTGACGGACCTGGTTACCACTCTGATCCAGGAAAAGATCGAGTCCGCTGACGGCGTTGGCGAGGTGGTGGTTTTCGGCGGTCGCGTAAAGCAGATCAAGCTATATATTGACCCGGACAAGCTGCGATCGTACGGTATCGCAACGAATCAGGTCACTGCTGCTGTCACCGCGCAGAATCAGGAGTTGCCCGGCGGAACACTCATCGAGGGAGCTAAGACCGTTGGTCTACGCACAATATCCAAGGTAGACAAGGCTGAGGAATTTAACGACCTCGTGGTCGCGACAAAGAATGGTTTCCCGATCAAGCTGCGCGATATAGGTCGTGTCGAGGTCGGTGGTGCCGATCCCACAAATACCCTATC
>JBJMGO010000344.1:0-6012 GCA_045807825.1 Pyrinomonadaceae bacterium
CGGATCGGTCACGGTTGTTTGCAGACGCCACGCATCGCGCTTTGCATACAGTCCCGCGAACGGACCGCCGGCGAGGATCACAGGCTGGCCGGAAACCGTGGGTGGAATAACGTCCTGAGGAAACACATTATAAATGCCTCCCTTGCTTACATCGATTCCCGGGGGCTTGTCGGTTTGCACGTCAGCAAAGTCAGCGGTGCCGGGCTTTAAATTTACCTCAAACTTTTTGTTAAAGTTGCGGGTCATGTACTCGAGACTTCCCTGGGCGGCATAAAAGGCACGGGCCTCGGCGGTCTCATTGCCCGTCGCAACTGCCTCTGCGGATGACCGACTCATGGCGATCGCCACAAAGACACTGATGAGCGCAAGGACAAAAAGCGCGATCACTATCGCAGAGCCTTTTTCATCGTGAATACGCTTGATTTGCTTTCCGTCTTTCATCATTCCCACCTTCGTTAACTGGCGTCGTAGCCGAGATTCCTTGTTGAATATGTCGCGGTCATGCTCTCCCGGTATGGCTGACCGTCCGAGCGCAACTCTTTTGATTTGACTGTGATCGAGAATCGTACCTGGCGGACTCGAGCGAGGCTGGCCTGGCTGTCATCCGCGTCTCCCGCAACCGTATCGGGTCCGGCGCTCGGGTTATCGGAGAGGCTCCCGTCATCCATGATGTACTTGATCTGAAAATCCTCGACATTATAGACAAGCGGGTTGTCCACATACCCGACGTTGCCCGCCTGGACAGGCCCGTTGGCGAATTCCCGTCTGGTCAGCGTGCCGTCACTCGCGACAAAATAGGTGATCATCCTCACCCTATACATGCTCGCCGGCAGCGATATCTGTCGGATAGTTCCGGTCGTGCCGGAGAGATTGAATGCAAGCGGATCGCCATTAGCGAACAAAACGGAATTAGTGCCGCTTAGCCCCGTCACAACTCCGAGTGTCGATCCGGTATTGCCGTTGATGATGTACAGATCGTTCACGGTACAGGCCGCGTTACTGCCGGAGAGGGGCACGATCGTGTCTACACCTGTGCCGCTCGTCGTCGGAGCATTGATCTGAAGCGGCGTCGACATGGCGGAGGTACCCGTTCCCACAACATTGAAGGTGTTGTCCTTAAACAGGAACGTGACCTGGTCTGTACGCGCGCTGCTGTTTGAATTCCAGCTGTCGATATTTACGTTATTGCCCGCAATGATGGGCGGTACGATGTCCCGTGAGGTATCTATGTCGACAGGCACGCCGAGGGTCGTGGAGACGCGATTGTCGGGCAGCACGACCACGTTGTTGAGTGGGTAGCCGTAGCCGGCGTTATAGGCATCTCGGCCAATAACGTTGAGAGCTAAGCGGACGTTCTTGGCATCTGAAACGTTGTTGCTGACCGCGTTGCGGCTGTCGAGCGCGACCTTCATCACGCCCCAAACGGAGGCGGTCACCACCAAAAAGATGACCATCGCCACCAAAATCTCCAGCATTGAAAAGCCTGCTTCTCGCTTTTTTTGGTCGTTTCTCATTGGTTTGTAACGGTGTAGTCCGTCAGCACCGTGGTGAGACTTTCCTGACGGAGTAACCCTCCGACGTTGTATTGCAGAGTCACGACAACTGAACGGATCTTGACCTTGTATGGGCCCGCGGGATTACAGATCGTTGGTGAGGGCCGGTCGGGGTCGCAGACGTCGGTGATCACGATCCGCCTTTGAAGGTTGGGCGTGAGCGTGCCGGTGTCGTCTGCCGTTCCGATCACTTCGTCCGGTCCGGGATCGCTGTAAACGGACTGCCATCCCGACAAAAAGATTCCCTGGGCAACGCCATTCGTATCGAGATTCGAGCCGACGTTGCCGACCGCGTTCCAGCCGAGCCTCGTCGGATCCGTTTCCTTGACCGACATTATCGACTCCATGGTCGAGGTCGCCACCTGCTTCGCTAGGAGCTGCTCCTCGTGCGAACGTGCCTGCACGATGGAACCCGATATTCCCGACAGCAACGCAAGAACACCGACGAGTAGGATCACAAGAGCGATCATCACGTCGATGTAGGAAAATCCGGCTTCTGAATGTTTCTTCATCTGCTGCACCTATTGATAGGGAGTAAAGGCCGAGCCGGTGTACTTCCAGTACCGTACGGCGCCCGAGCCGCCAAATAGAGTTATGGCCCGGATCTCACCAGTACTTCTTGGCGTAAGACTGCCACTCGACTGCGGCGCCCACACGTAGATGTTGGCGCTTGTCGGAGTACCCGCCGTATTCACTACAGAACCATCCGACTTGAATCTACAGGACCAGATATTGTGACCCGTCACAGTGGTCGATCCGACGAGATGGCCCACGTTGTCGGTTGCGAAAGCAGCATCCGTGTAGTTCGGCGGGTTCGGCTTCGTGACGCCGTTCGGTATCGTGTCTACGCGAACATCCTTAGTTTGCTCGAGCGGTATCTTTTTTAACAGAACTCCTCTCGGCGAGCTCTGGCTCTCATCGATCAACAACACCGAGTTGTCGGTAAGATCTATCTCAAAGCGTACTGTCCGGCGCTTGGTGAGCGCTGTTTGCGCGGCTTCGCGCATGAGGTCCATCATCCGTAGGGCCTGATCTTCGGACTTGTAGAGCTTTTTGTAGTTCCACATATACGGGATGGCGACGGAGCTCAGGACCATAATGACGACAAGCACCATCACTATCTCGATCACTGATGCCCCCGCCTCCGAGGCGTGGAACCTTTTGACTATGCGGCTCATAATTCGCTCCGTTCTCTGGTGGGGATCCCTCGTTAGGTGGGTGGAACGGGGTGTTGATGAAAGAAAGGGGAAATGGAGAAACATTTCCAAAACAAATTTTACATTGTTTAGCACTTTAGACGCAAGATTTTGAACAAACTTTATTTGATGGGTCGTATTCGCTAGAATTGCGCAGTCCCTGATACCGCCCGGAGAAGCGCGTAAATGCCTGAAAAGGAAACTGTTACAAAGAAGGCGTTTTCAGCGGACTGGTTCATGCGTGGAGCCCTTACTCGGATCGGCGACACCCTGGATCGGCTCACGGGAAGAAATTGGCAACCATCGAGCAGCCTTGCCACAAGCGGGCTGGTCGAACGGCTAAAAACCCTTCTTGAGGCTGAAAAGAAGGACGTTCCGGGTAAAGGCACGGTAGTTCCCCACAACATCAAGCTCAAGATGCAGTGGGACAAATTCTCGGCAGACGAGAGCGGCGCTCTCGACAAGCTCCGCAATGAACTGCTCACCGCAGCCGCCGACCACATCAACGACAACCTCTACTACACCTATGCCCCGCTGCATCTGGAGGTAAAGCCTGACTACTTCACAGAGGGCGTGAAACTGCTTGTTAGTTTTGAACAGTTCGCTGACGACGAGGGATCCGAGGCCGAGTTGAATGTCACAATGCCCGCGCTCAAGCTTCCGGCCGAGGTTGCAAAAACGCTCACCCCGGCGCCGTCAGCTGGTAGGGTTATCGCCCGCTTCTCTCTCAACGGCAAAGACATTGAGAAAAAGGTTGAGTTCCCAGCCGACGGGCGCCTTACCGTGGGCCGCACAGGATCGAATGGCATCTTGGTCGACGACATCAGCGTGTCGAAGGTCCACGCGTCTATCGCAATCAGCGACGGTAAGCTTTCCGTTGCAGACACCGGCTCGACCAATGGAACGTTCATCAACGGCGAACGTATCGCTTATGGAAAGGCTGTGACGTTTGGTGAAAGCGATCAGGTGAGATTTGGAACCGTGGATGTCACGTTTGAGGTGATCGAGCCCGAGGAGCCGACCAAAGAAGAGGCGAGTGACGGTTCCGATCCTGTGCAGATCGGCGATATGGAATTCCGTTCTCGCGTCACCGAGAGCACGACACCCATCGCGGCAGACACAACCCCAGACATATCGCAGCTTGATACCCAAAAGGTGGAAGAAGAGCAAAAGGAGGATCCGCCTAAGGAAACCGAATGATCCTCAGCCTGCTGCTATTCATCGATTGGAGCCAGTTTCGGCCGGAGAATATCTTTGGCAAGCAGATACTCGAGCGCACGCCGGCGGGGCTGACCATCCTCTATATTGTTGGCCTTGGCATCCTGTTGGTCTTTCTGCTGCTGACGTTCCTTGATCGTATTCGCCGGCCAAAATTTATTGCCGAGCGCGAATTGCCACGTGAGGTCACAAAGAAGCTCACCGTCAGCGCGGCCAATCGCAGCCTGCGAATGTGGCAGTTCCTATTTTACGCGCTCGCGATTGCGGTGTTTGGGTTTCAGGTTTACTGGATCTTTTACGCTGACGAATACAACGAACAATTCGCGGTGCTGAGCAATTCACGCGATCTTCGCGGCCGTCGCACATCGGCCGCCAATCTTCGAGGCTGGATGCTCGACCGAACGGGAAAGCTCGGTGCATCGCTCGCATATTATCGCATCGACAAGGACGGCAAGATCGTTCGCTACTTCCCGCTCGAAAAGGAGATGGCCCATCTTCTCGGCACCGAGCGCGGCACGCCAGGTCTCGAGCGGACGCTTTACAAGAAAAATATCGATCCGATGCCCGAGGCGTGGCAGGTTTTATTTGCGTATAAAAAGCCGGAGCCGGAGCAAAAGGACGTTCGCACGAGCATCGATCGCGACCTGCAGACGTACGTTGCCCAGCAGCTCGAGGGGAAGAAAGGCGCGATCGTGGTCATGAATCCGCAGTCCGGCGACGTCTACGCGATGTACTCGAATCCGACCTTCGATCTGGCACAGGCCGAGGACCTCAACAGTTATCTCAAACTCGAGGCCGACAGGAACCAAAAGCCGCTCCTCAACCGCGCGACACGCGAATATTACGTTCCCGGCTCGACCTTTAAGACGCTGACGATGATGTCGGCTTTTAGAGCGGGCAAACAGGACATCCTTCTAGGCGATCTGCCGGCACCCGGATGCTACACGCCCTACAGCGGCTCGCGTGCGATCTGCGATTCAGGCGGGAGTTGTGAGATCTGCCAGCCGCAGGTGGATATTACGAACGCATTCAAGGTGTCGAGCAACCAGTATTTCTCGCACCTTGCGAATGAGCTCGGCCGCGACCGCATGGCGGAGACAGCCCGTTTGGTCGGTATTCTGCCCGTCGATATGCCGAAAGACGCGCTCACGCAGGGCTTCTTCCCCGACATCTGGAACGCCAGTAATCGGCAGATCGGCTCCGCGCTGGCACCCGCGCGATCAACCATCGTCACGGGCAAAGAGCTGTCGCTGTACGACTTCGGCCTCGAGGGCATGGGCCAAGGTCTCGCTTCGCAGATGACGCCCTTCCAGATGGCCCTGATCGCCTCCACCGCAGGCAACATGCAGGGCCGGATGATGAAGCCAAAGATCGAGGCCGACCTTCAACCGCAAGCTTTTTCGCAGGTGCTATCACCGCAGCAAGGCAGCACTGTCCGGCAGATCATGTCGACCGTGACAGAAGAATCCGGCGGCACCGGCGGCCGCGTCAAAGCGATCCTCACCGGTACCGGCATAGTAGTTGGCGGCAAGACCGGAACGGCGGAGAAGAGTGACGCACCACTCTACGATCCGAAAACAGGCGAGCGAAAATTCGTCATGAAGAAACGCAAGAACGAGAACGGCGAGATGGAGGACTACAAGGAGTACCTCTCCTTTAACCGCGTTGACGGCTGGTTCATCTGCATCGCTCCGCTTGAGAATCCGCAACTCGCCATCGCGGTCGTTATCGAGGACATCGGCAACCAGTTTGGTGGTGGTACAGCCGCACCCGTCGCAGCCAACGTCATCCTCAAGGCGCGCGAGCTCGGTCTCCTGGGCGATCAGTACAGACCCAAAGCACCGGCGTCAAAGCAGCCGACCCAAAAGAAGAAGAAGAGATGAAGAATCGCACATCGTCACATGTCTTCATCCTCGTACTGATCGTGATCACGGCGGCGATCTCGCACTATTCGATCCACTATGGCGCCCTGATCCGCGGTTATGAGACTTCCTCGTTGACGGCTATTCGCAATATAAGCCTTTTAGCTGTACTCGCCGTGCTGC
>JBJMGO010000345.1:0-3072 GCA_045807825.1 Pyrinomonadaceae bacterium
CCCCTGCCGGTTCAACTGCGTCGGATCATGAACTGTAAAAAACACCTCGAGGAGATCGTGAAATGATAGCTCCGCAGGATCAAATTTGATCTGCGCGACCTCTGCGTGCCCCGTGGTCTCCGAGCAGACCTCCTGATACGTCGGATTATCTTTGTGCCCGCCGGAGTATCCCGAGACAACGTCCTCAACGCCCTTCAGATCGTCAAAAACTGCCTCAACACACCAAAAGCACCCGGCAGCGAGGGTTGCGGTTTGCAATTCAGCCATACCAGAATCCTAACATCCGTTGACAGTGCTATAAATAGTCTGAGGATTAAGAAATGGGCAAGAACACCTTTCTCGTGCTCCTTTGGCTTCTATTTTTTGCGGCGTGTATCGCCGGATTCGTCTCGCTCGGAAAAGCTTGGGCGACGGGCGAAATAAAACGCAGCAACCGAAGCGGTCTTGGAGTATGGAAGGTTTACAGGAGAGACGAGGACCCTACTGCTTTCGGGCTCTACTTCGCAGGGTTGGCGATCATCAATGTGTTTTTTTTTGTGACATTGCTCGGCTTCGCCATTTTTGTCCTATTGAAGACCTAGGCGTTCACGGCCCGATCAGGTCAGAGAGTGACCGATCATTCAAACGACGCGCTCGTCCACGGCATCGATGTCGACGCCGAAACCCGCTGCGCTCACTGGGATTCGCCACTTGATATCGTCGCGATCAAATTCAAATGCTGCGATAAATGGTACGCCTGCTACGAATGCCATCGCGAAATCGCTACACACGACTCAATCGTTTGGCCTCGCGACAAATTTGAGGAGCGGGCGACCCTCTGCGGGGCGTGTAAGTCGCGGCTGACCATCGGTGAGTACCTGGCGTCTTATTCAAGATGCCCGAGTTGCGGAGCAGGATTCAATCCCGGCTGCGCAAATCACTACGATCTGTATTTTGATGTTTGAGGCTACTCCTCGTCCTCTCGCAGTTTCTCGATAACCGAGAGATCCTCGAGCGTTGTAACGTCGCCGGCGACACTGCCGCTGGTCGCCAATTCCCGCAACAGTCGCCGCATGATTTTGCCGGAGCGGGTTTTTGGCAGGGCGTCGGTGAACCGAATATCGTCGGGCTTTGCTAAAGCACCGATCT
Source organism: Pyrinomonadaceae bacterium (assembly GCA_045807825.1). GTDB lineage: Bacteria > Acidobacteriota > Blastocatellia > Pyrinomonadales > Pyrinomonadaceae > OLB17. Next base: position 1,129 of record JBJMGO010000345.1, read on the forward strand.
CTTTGGCGACGTGGGCACGGAGTTCATTTTTTAATTCATCATTGCCCTTTCTGCCGCCCTCGAGTGTAACGAAAGCAGATATCGCCTGCCCTTTGAGATCGTCCGGGCGTCCGACGACCGCGGCCTCGGCAACCGCCTCGTGCGAGACGAGAGCCGACTCGACCTCGGCGGTGCCGAGGCGATGGCCGCTCACGTTGATGACGTCGTCCACGCGACCCATGATCCAGTAGTAGCCGCGCTTGTCGCGGCGAGCCCCATCGCCCGCAAAATACATTCCAGGGATCTCAGACCAGTACGCTTCTTTGTACCTCTCGTCGTCCCCCCAGAGCGTGCGAAGCATCGATGGCCACGGGTGTCTCGCTACCAAATAACCGCCCTCGTCGACACCGACACTCTCGCCTTTCTTCGTCACCACATCGAGCAGAATTCCGGGCAGCGGACGAGTGGCCGTTCCCGGCACGGTCGGCGTCGCACCCGGCAGCGGTGAGATCATGATCGAACCTGTCTCGGTCTGCCACCACGTGTCGATGATCGGGCAGCGGCCTTTGCCGATCGTCTCGTGATACCACATCCATGCCTCCGGATTTATCGGCTCACCGACGGTGCCGAGCAGCCTTAGCGATGAGAGATCATGCTTGAGCGGATACTGCTCACCCCATTTAATGAAGGCGCGGATAGCGGTCGGAGCGGTGTAGAAGATGGTGACGCGGTGCCGCGCGATCAGGTCCCAAAAACGGTCGAAATCGGGGTGATTCGGAGCCCCCTCGTACATCAGCACAGTCGCTCCGCAGGCGAGAGGACCATATACGACATAGCTGTGACCGGTCACCCAGCCGATGTCTGCGGTGCACCAATAGACGTCCTCGTCCTTTAGGTCAAAGCACATCTTGGTCGTGTACGCGACTTGCGTGAGATAGCCGCCCGTGGTGTGAAGAATGCCTTTTGGTTTACCTGTCGTGCCTGACGTGTAAAGAATGTAAAGCGGATGCTCAGAGTCGAGTTCAACCGCCGGGCAGTCGCTCGAGACCGTCTGCATCAACTCGTGCCACCAGTGATCTCGGCCCGGCTTCATCTCGACCTGCGATGCTGTCCTCTGGTAAACGACCGTGGCCTTGACCGAGGGGCAACTTGTGATCGCCGCATCGACGATCGGCTTGAGCTTTATCTCGCGTCCTCGACGAAAGCCGCCATCCGCCGTCACCACGACCTTGCACCCGCAGTCATTCACCCGGTCGCGAATGGCGTCCGCCGAGAAACCGCCGAATATCACCGTGTGCGTCGCACCGATCCTCGCGCATGCGAGCATCGCGATCGCGAGCTCCGGCACGAGCGGCATGTAGAGCGCGACCCGATCGCCAGTCTCGACGCCGAGTTTCTTCAGCACATTGGCGAATCTGCACACCTCCGTATGCAGTTGCTGGTAAGTCAGCGTCCGCTGCTCGCCGGGCTCGCCTTCCCAAATGAAGGCCGCCTTGTTTTTACGCCAGGTTTTGAGATGACGGTCGAGGCAGTTGTAGGAGATGTTGATCCGCCCTCCGACGAACCATTTGGCGAAGGGCTCATTCCATTCGAGCACCCTGTCCCAACGTTTGAACCAGTGAAGTTCGTCCGCCTGCTTCTCCCAAAATGCCGCGGGATCAGCCTCGGCCTCAGCGTATATACGCTCGTACTCCTCAAAACTCTTTATGTGAGCATTTGCCGCAAATTGGGCCGGAGGCGGAAAGACGCGGTCCTCGCTGAGGATAGATTCGATAGCTGCAGGATCACTCATATTGCCGAAGTATAAGCGACAAAGCCGAGCGAAGGTAAGCGGGCCGAAGTTGCTCTAGAACGGACTAGCTTCCGTGCTAAGCTAACCCATCATGGATCAAAAGATAGATGCGTTTCTAAGAAAGCGCTGGCGAAGGCAGGTCATCGGACGCGCCTACGAAACAGCGCGTGAGG
>JBJMGO010000346.1:0-4263 GCA_045807825.1 Pyrinomonadaceae bacterium
ATGAGCACCGCGTAAAGGGCTCGTGGATCTATGATGAGCTTTACGCGGTACGCAATTTCCACGGTGCCTTTCAAAAAGGCCGCTGGTCCGCGCTTTTGAATACAGGTCTCCAATTTCTCACCGGCGGCCTCGCGTGGGGCTTTATGCCAAAGGAGCATCACGTCCCGGTATATGAAAGAATGGCCACTCTCAACGGCAAGGGTCACGGCTCTAGCCGTGCCGCTGCCGCTGAAAACACTCCTACCTCTCTCGGCCCGACCGATCATCTCAAAACGGACCGTTACAACGAGCTCGCGTTCGACAAAGAGCTGACCTTCGACAAGGTCACCGATGTCTTTTACGGCGCGGTCGCCCACAACGAGGACCAGCCGTCGCACCTGCATGTGCTCGACACAGAGATCTGCGCGACACGCTGCGCTGAGGAATACGGCAATCCGTGCCAGCGTTTTTGCCCCGCGGCGGTTTACGAGATGGAGGAGAATTCCGGCACGGGTCGGCGGGAGTTGAAGGTCAACTTCTCAAACTGCGTCCACTGCAAGACGTGCGACATTGCTGATCCGTATCAGATCATCAACTGGGTCACGCCGGAGGGCGGCGGCGGGCCAAATTATAAAGGAATGTAAAAGAAAAAAGCCGCCAGCGGATGGCGGCTTTTGAATTACTGTCGGCTGCGGTCTGTCATCTGCTCGAGAATGTCAAAGTTGACCTTCTTCTCCTCAAACTCCTTCATCGCGATCCGCGTCGGCTTGGTCTTTTTCGGATCCATTCCGACCCTGGGATTCGCCCCACGCTGCAGCTGCTTGCTCCGCTGGGCGGCGAGAATGATCATACGATATTTTGAGTCGATAGCCGGGGGATCGATGATCTCCGGCTGCTCCACCTCTTCCTGCTCGACCGTCTCTTCGTTCTTTTTTGCCATGTTTACTCAAAGCGGTGCCGTGCGGCATCGAAACTATCAAGGATACCTTGTATCGATGTCTGCTGTCTACTAACCAGTTGGCGTTCTGCACGAATGATAGAGGCGATCTGCTGGGATGCGCCGGCGATGTTGTCATTTACGACAACATATTTAAAGTGCTCGTACTGCACGATCTCCTCGAATGAATTCCGCAGCCTCACGGTTAGCTCATTTAGGTCCTCTGTCGCACGAGCCGTAAGCCGTGCCTCCAGCACCTCAAATGATGGCGGCAGGATAAAGATCGAGATGCAATCAGGCATCTTTTGAAGGATCGCGACCGCGCCTTGTACGTCGACCTCGACGATCAGGTCCTTGCCGCTGTCATTCCATCTCTCGATCTCGGCGACAGATGTCCCGTATAGGTTATCGTGCACCGCGAAGTGCTCGATGAACTCGCCGGCCGCGATCTTTTGCTCAAAACGGTGGCGGTCGATGAAGTAGTACTCTCGTCCCTCCTCCTCGCCAAACCTCATCGGCCGCGTCGTATGCGATACCGAGAAACCCAGCTCCGGCAACATCCCGCGCACCTCATGAATGAGCGTCCCCTTGCCGCCTCCCGATGGAGAAGAAATGATGATCAAATTACCTTTCACGTCATTCAACTGACAATTGACAGTGGACAATCATGTCGACTGCATACAAGCCTTGGTCGTCTTTATCGACGGTTGAGAGGCGCTGGAGTTTCGGCCGATTGTCCATTGTCCATTGCTACTCCACGTTTTGTATTTGTTCTCTGATCTTTTCGATCTCACTTTTTATCGCGAGGGCATTCTCCTTTACGACCATCTGGTTTGTTTTTGAAGCGATAGTATTAGCCTCGCGGTTGAGCTCTTGCGTCAGGAAATCCAGCCGCTTGCCGACGTCTCTATCCTCACGCATTATGCCGCGAAAGTGCTCGATGTGCGTCTTGAGCCGCGCGATCTCCTCGGAGATATCGCTGCGGTCAACGAGGTATGCTACCTCCTGCGCGAGGCGGCCCTGATCGAGCTCAACTTGCGCCTCCGCCTTCGAGAGCACTTCGTTGATGCGTTTGGTCAGCCGAGCCTGATACTCGTCGGCAACCGCCGAGGCATGCGCCTCTATTTTTGGAACGCGTGATTCGATCTCCGTGAGTCTCGATTCGAGTTCCTTCGCGAGCAGCTCACCTTCTCTCGACCGCATAATATCTAGATCGTCGACGGCTGCGTTAAATGTGCTTTCAACAGCGGCGAGAAACTCAGGGCTCGCTTCCTCTTTCTTTGTCTGCACGACACCTGGAAGACGGGCGATCACATTGATGTCTGGCTCGCCGGTGAGCGCAAATTCCTTCTGAATTTCCTTCATCGCAGCGAGAAAGCCAGTGATGAGCGGCCGGTTGACCTCCATCGTTGCGGCCTCATTGCGGTCATACTGAAGATTAACCTCAACACGGCCGCGGGCCATGCGGGCACCGATGAGCTTCTTGATAGTCGATTCCAAACCTTGCAGCTCAGCGGGCACTCGAAGGTTAACGTCCAGGAAACGGTTATTCACCGTCTTTAGCTCGACGTTGATCGAGAAATTATCACCGGCATGTGTGCCGCGGCCAAAGCCGGTCATGCTTTTCATACGCTGACTCCTTGCAGCACTTCGTCGGTCGCAAATTGCAGCTCGTAGAGCCGCTTATACACACCCTTTGGGTTGGCGAGCAGCTCGTCGTGCGTGCCTTGCTCAATAATGCGGCCTTTCTCCATCACTACGATCACGTCGGCCATTCGAATTGTGGACAAGCGATGTGCGATCACGATCGAAGTGCGATTTTGCATCAGGTTGCCGAGCGCCTGCTGGACGAGCGATTCGCTCTCCGTATCGAGAGCCGACGTCGCCTCGTCCAGGATCAGAACCGGCGCATCCACCAGCACAGCGCGAGCGATGGCGATCCGCTGCCGCTGTCCGCCGGAGAGCAGGATGCCTCGTTCGCCCACCATCGTGTCGTACTTATTAGGAAGCTGCTCGATGAATTCGTCCGCGAAGGCCACACGCGCCGCCTCTCGGATCTGGGCCTCGCTCGCGTCCGGTTTTCCGTACGCAATATTGTTGCGGACCGTATCGTTAAAAAGCACCGTCTCCTGCGTCACCAGCGCGATCTGCCGCCGCAGGCTCGACACCCTCGCGTCACGCAAATCGACACCATCCCAGTAGATCGCCCCGTCCGATGGGTCGTAGAGGCGCTGAATGAGTTTCGTCAAACTCGATTTGCCGCCGCCGCTCTCCCCGACGAGTGCGACCATCTGCCCTTTCTTGATGGTGAGATCGATGTCTTGAAGGATCTTCCTGCGGCCGTTGCGATAGTTGAACGTGATGTTGTGGACGCGGATCGCGTCCGCAAGCGGCGGGAGTTCTGCGGCATTCTCCCGTTCCGGCATCGTCTCATTCTCATCGAGAACGCCCCAAACGTCGCGAGCGGCCGCAAAAGCCTTCGAGACCTCGTTGTGCTGGCGTGAGATCTTTCGCATCGGGTCGTAACTGCGAAACAGGAAGAACAAGAACGCAAAGAACTGAGCCGCATCCAGGCGGTGAGTATTGACAGACAACAGGCCGAAAAACAGCAGCGTCACGATTGCGAAGGTGCCGACCAGTTCCAGCGTCGGCGGCGAGGTCGCGGAGATAGCCGCCGCCCGCAAATTGGCCCGGGCAATGAGGCCGGCGACATCCAAAAAGCGGCGCTTCTCCCGCGGCTCGCCGTTGTAGGCCTTGACAATGACGTTGTTGGATAACGCCTCCTGCGAGGTGTCGCTGAGGGTCTTATTCCCCTCGAGCGAAACATCAGCTAGTTTGCGAAGTCTCTTGCTGTAACCACTTGTAATAAAAGCTATTATCGGTGCGATGATGAGCGAGCCGAGTGTCAGCTTCCAGTTATAATAGAATGCCGCTCCTATAAAAAAGACGAGCATGAAAGCCTCACGCAGCACGTCCCTCAGATTGGACGAGACAGCCAACTCGATGGCCGCGCAGCTTACAACAAGGCGTGAGACAAGAAAATTTGTGCGGTGTTTTTCAAAGAATGTCGCAGACTGCTTGAGCAAGTGCTCGTAAAGCTCGCCTCGCAGTTTTAGGACGGCCGATTGACCGATCTTCGCCATCAGGTATGACGAGAAAAACTCCGCGATACCCTTGAGGACCGTAAAGCTGACGAGCATTATTGATATCGTCATCCAAGCCCGATACCAGTCGTCACGCGGAATCGCACTACTCAGGTCGAATAGCGTCTTACTTTTTAGGGTCGGATCGCCCAGGAACTGGTTAAATATCGGCACAAGCATCGCACCGATCGCGGTCTCAAAAAC
>JBJMGO010000347.1:0-3470 GCA_045807825.1 Pyrinomonadaceae bacterium
GCAGTCCGCAGGTGATCCAGACCACCCCGACATTCTATAAGGCTGATGGTACGGCCATTGTTGGCGAACCGATCACGTTACAGCCGGCCGAAATGCGGTTCGTCACGATCGCGAGCTTGATCCCGGAGGGACATCGCAGCGAGAGCAACTGGGGCGGCATTTCTTTTTCCTTCTTCGGAACGCCGACAGAAGTGTGGGCGCAGATCACGATTCCGGGTCAGGCAAATCGCGGGAGTTCTGACGTTGTCTTCTCAGTGCTCGATGGTCAAGGATCTGACACACAAGAAGCAGTGTGGTGGCAGCCCAGACCTGGCAAAAGGACTCTTGCTCTTGGCAATTCTTCCGACGCGAGCATCGCGACCACTGTCGAACTATCCAGCGGCGATACTCAAACCGTGACAATCCCGCCGCACGGCACGCAATATCTCAGCGACAACCTCAGCAGCGGAACTTCAGGCGGTGATTCCGTCAAACTAATGGCGCGACTATGTTGTCGGGTACACGAATACATTCAAAAAGAGCTATTTCTGTATGGCGCAAGGGGACTGGCGGGTAACTGTCCCTGGGGCGTCTGACTCAGATGTTTGGACGCCCGGCAGCGGAGCGGGGATCACGATTGTTGCAGCAATGTCAAGCCTACTTACATCTAGTAAACCCAAGAGCGGCGATGATGCGGGCATACAGGTCCTCGGGCCATCCTTTGCTTGGGAAAACGGGATGATATCGACTCCATAGTGACGAGGTTGCTTCATGATCAACTTGCTAATCCAAACATTGATTCCAGTCTTAATGCTAAACGGCTGGTATTCGCCTACCCGTACCTTAGACGCGGCTTTTCCCGTGCGTAGTGATCACAAGTCGGTTCAGAACCTAGACTTCATCATCGGAGAGAACTTATCTGACGTGCTTATGGCGGGATGTCCAGTTATCGCCGGCGCGATTCTGAACGTGAGCACAACGGGCCAGCAAGACTCTCTAAAGGTAGTCGACTTTAGCATGACTGAAGTAATCACTCGAGCCCAAAGACCGTCTACCCCTCGAACACGGTTCATGTTTTATATCCGGTCGAGTAATAAGGCTTCTGACGAGGAGCGAATCCTCGAAAACGTTGAGCTGCGGCCGGGGATACAATTAGTCGTAGGAGATTGTGATTCATCCGAAGGTCTCTACAAGCTCGTACTTTCCGATCAACGATTCTTCGACAGCGTCCGCAACGTAGTCGCGCTTCACGAGCAAGGTTTTATGGACAAGGCCTCTGCGGCCGAAATCATCAAAAAGTTAGAAGTAGCCCCCGACCGCGTAGTCGTTGGTTATGTGCTTCAGCAGTTATGGCGGGCCGGCTATGACGGAGACCTGCAGAAGAGGGCGGACGTTCTCGTGCGCCTTCTCGGTAGTCGCCAGATACCTAAGCCTGCGCAATTGACAACCCGCCTAAGGCTAATTGACTACCTATCGGGCAACGCTGGACTGCCTCAGCCGACAAGACGCCGTGTTGTCCAGGACGTAATCAGGCTAGGAGGCGGAAAGGATCCTGACAGTGCACGTGAGGCAATCAGTCTGCTGGTTCAGCTTATAAATAACGAAAAACTCAGCCTTGCGCCGTACAGACCTTTAGACGTAAGTCTCGCTAGGAACTATAATTCGCTACTCCGCGACCAATTGAGCCCAAGCGAACGGCATTTGTTCGAGACTCAGCTTTTTTTTCGGTAGTGGACGCTAAGATCAAGGCAAAAATGGACCAAGCTCTTCCATACCGTTGCGGAAATAAAATAATCCTTAAAGATGTAACTCAGTCTTTAGCAGTGATCCAGATGAGTAGTCACCCGAAGAGAAAAGGGGCAGACATGCCGTTTCGAAATTTCTCCTCCAAGTTTGTTGCATAGACGATATAATGCTTGACAGATGAAATACACGTCTGGTAGCATCTAAATTGTCCGGCCGTCTCTGACGATCGGTGAACGCTAATTTACACGAGACGAGGCAAACTGATGCACACGCACATTCCCGCACATCCTCCGTAAACCAACCCCATTCATTTCTGCAAGGTGGATCACTCCCTATGTGGGCTAGGTGGATCCGCAGCATAACTGCGTCGTTCGCTAACGCGATCGGCGGGCCGGTCTTCTGTACCTGAAAATCGGCTTTTTGGAAGGGTGCTTAAAAATTAAAAAATCGATTGCGATCGACGAAGCACAGATCTTTGATAACTGAATTAACGGAAAGGATCGGTATTAACGCGGGCGACGAGGCCGCTGGCTTGGGGGATTACCTCGAGAGCTTTCAGGACCTGCGGGTCCGTCTCGAGCAGGACCTGTACGCCTGCCTCTTGTGAGTCTGTGGCGGTGGCGATCTCCTCGCGGAGACGGCTCTTGGCGTAATCGGCTTGTGATTCGATGTTCTGAGCAGTTAGACCAGCCTTCGGATCGGCCGCGGCAAAGGCTTTAAAGGCGTCGAGCAGCTTGTCGCTCACCGCAAACTCATTAGGCAGGAGCGCGGTCTTGAAGCTTTGCTTGTCGGCCCGCAGGTTTTCAAAGCCCGCGATCTTGCCCGCGACAAGCTGCCGTGTGAAGAAGAAAGCCGCCTCATTCAACCTGCCGCGAAGAGCGTCCAACTTTTGCGCCGGCACCACGATGTCCGGCTCAATTCCCCGGCCGCCGTAGAGCACGCGGCCGTTCGCGGTTGTGACGGGACTGCCCGCCGGTTTTGGCTTCGCGTCGACAGCATCCGTCTTATCCGGCGAATCCTCGCCGTGCGTGTAGTAGTCGTAGATCGAGCCGCTCGAATAATCCCGCTGCAGCGACCGTCCAAACGGCGTGTAATACCTCGCCGTGGTCAGCGTCATTCCGGTCGTGTACGGCAAGCGGTAAACATGCTGCACGAGCCCCTTGCCAAAGCTGTCGGTGCCGAGGATCAGCCCGCGATCATAATCCTGTATCGCACCCGCGACGATCTCCGACGCTGACGCCGAGCCACCGTTGATCATCACCACCAGCGGCACATTCTCGACCGCGCCACCGGTCGCCTTCATATCCCGAAAGTCGCCGCTGCGGCTGCTCTTTATCGACACGACCGTCTGCCCCGCCGGGATGAACTTGCTCACAACCGCGACCGCCTCCTCGAGAATGCCGCCCGGATTGCCGCGAAGGTCGAGAATCAGGCTCTTCATCCCTCGTTTCTTTAGCTCGTTTATAGAGTCGTTGAGCTCGTCCGCCGTCGTCTGCTGAAATCCGCCGGTCAGCCCCACATAGCCGACGCCATTCGTGAGCATGAAGTAATTCCGTATCGACGGCAGCGGCACGCCGCCACGAGTGATGTCAAAGTCGAGCGGACCTTGGGCTCCGACTCGCTCCACCTGCACATGGACCGAAGTGTTACGTTCACCACGAACATTCTTTGAGACCTCGGCACTCGTCCAGTCCTTCGCGTCCTTGCCGTCGACCGACACGATGCGGTCGCCGTATCGCAGCCCC
>JBJMGO010000348.1:0-6888 GCA_045807825.1 Pyrinomonadaceae bacterium
GGCAGCTATGCATTTCGCGTGCGGGCGATCGTCCCGGGCCGCATCGGCAAGTACGTGACACCTCCGTCGGATCCGGTCGGCATCGTCGTCTCGCATCGGAGCGAAGTCGACGCCACCGCGAATGTCGACGAGCAAAACTCGAGCATCACGTTCCCTGCCGGCCAGACGCAGATCGTCGCGGATCTCTTTAATCACTCGACGACTAGCTACGTGCCAAACATGCGGCTCGAGATCGTCTCGATCTCGTCGACCGGCAACAGTGTAAGGGTCTCGAATGCAGACAACGGCGGCGACGGTGTCTCGACGGTGGCTGCATTCGACTACTCGCAGCTCATCGGTTCGTCTCTCGACCCAAACGCGACGAGCGGCAACAAGACGCTGACGTTCTCTAATCCTCATACACAAATGTTTACCTTTACGGTTCGGGTGATTGGGAATGTACTCGCGAACCCTGCACCGTCGTCATCGGGTGGTTCTACTACAGTCACCGGTACAAGCTCGGGCACAACGCCGAGCGGAAACCCGGCGGGCGGCAGCACGACCTCGACCGGCGGCATTCTCGGATCGACGAACTTGCTAAAGTTTACGGTCGATCCGCTGACGCACTCGGTGAGCCTCGTAAAATAGGCTCTGCGTGGGTACGGCATAGAATGGTGAGGGCCTTGCAAAGGGCCCTCGCCTTTTTAGTTGATGGTGACCGTGGAACTTCGTTTCGCAGCGTAGATCCTCGCCATCGCACGGCAGTTGTCGAACACCTTTGAAGTAACGATCGCCGGGTCCCCCTCGACCTCGGTCGTCGCAGCCGCGCGTGCGGCTTTGATGAGCCACGCAGCCGATGCCGCTGAATTGAGGTCGTATGTTTCTATCCAGCCGGTGTCGGCCGGTGCCTTGCCATTCGAGTCAGCCAAGGCTGCACCGGCGAGGAGCTTTGTCAGCTCGTCCTCGGTCAATTCCGGCTTGTCGTCCCAGGCGGTGATGAGTTTTAGTTGGTCTAGATATGACATGGTTTTTTAAATGAGAAATTAGAAATGAGATGTGAGAGGCGTTTTCATATCTCACCTCTCACATCTCACCTTAGCGTCTAGCTTTTCGAGGCGATCAATGCCGCGAGGCAGTCAGGCCGGACGACCTTTGCGCCGTAGACGTGAAGGCCCTTTACGGCGTCGCCGAATCGCTTCTCGGGTTTGTAGGTCTGGACGTCGAGGATCTGCTCGACGTATGCGGTCGCGATGGCGTGACCGGCGATGATGCGGTACTTGGTACCGGTGTTATTGGGGACGCTGTTGGACTTGAGGATCGCGAATCCCGCGGCCTCGCCGACCTCGGCGTTGCGACGCGTGACGTCACCTGTCGCCGTTCCCGAAGAGATGAACCGCTCGTCCTTGAGCAGCAAACCGTGGTACCACGCGGGCACTACGACGAATCTTCCCTCGATCGGAACATTGGCCTCGTCGAGCATGACGCTGAGATCGACGAGGTACTCGTAGGCGTCATCCTTTGTCGGGACCTTTGGCGTGGTGAGCGAGCCGATCTTGTTGCCGCTCGGCACACCGGCATCCATGATCCCAGCGAGGAACGTGTCCGCCGCGTCGCGAAGCTGCCAGCCCGCACGCCGCATCGCCTCGTCCAGGACGTTCACGTTCTGCTGAGCACGATCGATCGAGTCGACGTAAAAGTTAAAGTACTTTTGCTGATCGATCACGAGTGACTGGTCGTCGTCCGTGAGAATATCGGGCGCCGAGATATCGGTGTCCTTTGTGTAATCGCCGATCGTCACGTCGCCGATAGACGCGATCTTGACGGTGTTGCCCGCCGCGAGGATCTCGCCCTCGTAATCGCGGTTCGCAACGCCCGCCTGCCCGTAAACGAGCGACCTCTGAAGTGCCGTGAGCAGACGCCCTGCCCAAACTGTTGGAATAAAATCGAGTGACATTTTTTCTCCTTATGTGTGTGTTGTGTGTATGGAACGCCGGCATCTTGCCGGCCTCCCCTTTGCGACCTCTGCGTCTTTCTCAGCGATCTCTGCGTGGAACGGATCGTTAAACGCAGAGGCCGCAGAGGATCCGCAGAGGACGCTGAGTTGTTACTTCGCTGCTAAAACGCGCCGCACATCATCCCAGTTGAGCTCCGCGATCTGGGCGGGAGTCATCTTGGCGAGTGCGTCGCGGGTGAGCGTCGGCTTTGCGGGCGGCCGAGCACCGGCGTCGATCGAGGGCACGGCGGGAGCTGCGGCCGGAGCATTGTTTGTAGTACCAAACTGCTCCGGAAACTTCTCCTTTAAGGCCTCGATGATCTCGACGGCATTCTCGAGCTCACCCGCGACGGTGAATTGCAGCGCGTCCTTTGCGGCGTCAAGCAACAGCTTTGGCGTCCGTGCACCGGCTTGCTTTAGCTTGTCCTTGAGCCCCGCATGAGCCGTCTGCTCCGCGATCTGCTTTTTGAGGGCGTCGTTCTCCGCCTTGAGCTGAGCGAGCGTTGGCTCAGTAGCGGGCCTTGCCGCGGAGGTAAGAGTGACGCCTTTAGGCGTTTGAGCCGTTGGCGGTGTAGAGGTTGTGCCAGGCGTCGCGGCTGCCGGCGTTGAGGAAGGGCTAAAGCCCTCACTCTTACCTTCGCCACCCGCGGGCGTCTGTGGTTGTGTCGTGTGTGTTGGTTGTGTTTTGTGTTTCATAGTTGTTTTTTCGGTGTAAAATTGAATACCTATTCGAACGAAGCTCGCGATTCTCACGATCATTCTTGTTGCCTCTTCGGCAGCGCTGGGGCAGGTGTGTAAGAAAACGGTCGCGCCTGAAAAAGGCTCATTTACTTTCTGCATTCCGGACAACTTCAAGGATCCGATACCTGCTGGAGACTCTTCGGCGATCTACGGCTTGGACGGAGCGGAGCCAGCAAAGCTAAGATTGTCGTTCCAGTACCGCCAAAGCACCGACCCTCAGTCTGAGACCCAGTGGTTATCCGACCTGCGCGAAGAGCTGGCTTCTGATCGGCGTTTGACATTGATCGCTTTCGAAGACTTTGCCAGCACGGCTGGCTCTCGCGGCACGAGGGTCATTTATGATTTCCACCCAAAAAGCGATGAACTTAGTCATACCTTGCATGTCTACTATTTGTTCGCAGCCTCCGGGGATGTGAAGATCACTTTCAATGCCATCGTTAATGCGGACGATAAAGACGGCCTCGCCATTGTCGACGCCATCGCGAAGACGGTGACGATCAAGAAGTAAGCTCCTTCTCGAGCAGCCTCTCCTCCAGCACATCCTTCTCCGACAGCGCCGCCGGATCTTCCCACTCGATAGCGACGTCGGCCTGATCATCACCTTCGATCTTCAACGCAAACCGCATCGCGTCTTCCCAGACCTGGCCAAAGGCTGACTGGCGGTCGCGGACTTTGGCGTTGAAGCGGGTCTCGTTCTGCTGGAGCGAAACGCCGCTCGCGAAGCCGGTCGATTCCTGCACAAAGTAGTGCAGCGGCGTGCCGGTGACGGAGGCGATGTCGATGCGGAAGCTGTCCTTGACCTTGAGGAATTGCTCGAGGTCCGAGGCGGCAAAATCGCCGAATGTCGCCTGCGGGTTCTCGGCGATCCAAAGGTGCTCGACGCCCGCCTTGAAGGGCGCGACCTTCTTACCCTCGGCGTCAAAATCGATCTCGATGCCTGCCGCCCAACGCTGCCGGTACGCCGAGAATTCCATCGCAACCAGCATGTCGAGCACCGACTTGTTGAGCCCGTCCTGGATGGGGATCGCCCCCCCTAGCTCGGAGCGGCCGAGGTCGCCGACGTCAGCGTTGTTGGCAAAGTGAAAGACAGGGACGATGCCGTAAGGATTCGCCAGATCGCCCTCGAAGGGCAGGAAGGATCGCGCGTCGCTCACGACGATCTCCGACTCCTGCTTTGAGACATACCGCTCGACACGGTCGGGGTAAAAGAGATTCACCCGCACGCGCTTGTCACGGGTCGTCCACCATTTTGCGGCCCAGAGGATGTTGCCGGTGCCTTCGTCGTCGTACTGAACGGCGATATTCGCGGCGCGGTTTGGGAAGAGCGTCGCCTTGCCGCTCGCATCCGGCCAGACGATCACGTAGGCGTCGCCTGAGCGGAGTGCCTCCTTGTGCACCTCGCCGGACCGCAACGCCATGCGGCTGCGGCGCCAGATGGAATCGGAGGTAAGAGTGACGCCTTTAGGCGTTCCAACGTGTGGCGTTGTGGGCGTTGCGCCCAGCGTCGAGGATGCTAGTGAGAAACGGCTGAAGCCGTCACTCTTACCTCCGACACCAGCGATCCGCAGCTTGTCCCGCACGGCGTCGCAGACGACGGGGCAGAGGTTTAGGGCAAACTCGCGGAAGAGATTTCCAAAGGTGTTCTGAAACTTCTCCGTCGCAAACGCGAGGTCGTGGTTGCCATCGTAGTACCGCTGAAACTTAGCGTACCGCGTAGCGTTGAGGCGGAAATTGTCGAGTGCTGTTTGTAGGTCGTTGTTCATAGTAGTTGGTAGTCAGTAGCCGGTAGTCAGTAGTCAGTCCGTGTCAGTAGCCCGCACGTGAGTAAGGGCCAGCATGGTTCGAGGTCAACGTAGAAAACGTCGAGCCGCGTAGGCGATCGCTCACGTGGCCCTTACTCACGTGCGGGCTACGGACACGTGCGGGCTACGGACACGTGCGGACCCTCTAGTCGAATGCATGAAATCCCTTCCCTCGGCGTCCCGTGATGTGTTCGTAGGCGATGCTGACGGCGTCGGCCTGATCGTCGTTACGGGCCTTTGGAAATGCGCACATCTCGTCGACAAAGGCATTGATCCACTCGCCCTCGACGAGGACGATCTTGCCGGCCTCGGCAAGCGGCGACCATTGCAGGGCGCGGGAGAATTTATTGGCGGTGACACGAGCGGAGCGGAGCCGCGGAGCGTGAGGGCCGAGCTCACGCTTGATGTCCTGGACGAGGGCACGGCCATGCATCGCGTCCTCGACGATGTGGATCGTGTCGAGCTCGGTGCGCACTCTATCCAGCACGTATCGCCGCTGCGTGGGATAGTCGATGCGGTCGCGAAAGCCCTCGGCGATGTAGAGCGTGCCGTCCTTATCAAGAGCGATGCGAAAGCTCGCGGTGCGGTCGGCGGAGGTTCGCTCCGAGATCGCAAGGTCATAGCCGCGGAACCATGAGAGTCCTGTTGGCGCGGTGTCGACGATGCGGGTGAACCATTCGCGCTTAAAGATCTCGCCATCGCGGGCGATGGGCGACTGCTGGTAAAGCGACTGGAACGAATAGTTGCCGATCGTAAGCCGCGTCGCCTTGAGGTGCTCTATGTCGAAGCGCTCGGGCCAGAGGGCATCGCCCTCGGCACGACCCATCTGGTCGTTTGCGACGGCTATCGCCGGCAGGTTGATGACACGCCATTCGTCACCCGCTCCGCTCTCGCTCTGCTTGAGCAGACGGCCGGCGAGGTCGTCCTCGTGCCAGCGTGTCTGGATGAGAACGATGGCGCCGTCGGGAGTCAGGCGGGTGTAGATGTCATCGGTGAACCACTCCCACATGCGGTCGCGTTTGGCCTGGCTCTCGGCGTCAGCACGGCTCTTGACCGGATCGTCGATGATGACGAGCGCCCCGCCGTAGCCGGTGATGCCGCCGCCGACACCGAAGGCTCTCATACCACCGCCCTCGGTGGTCTCCCATTCGGAGGCAGCCTTGCGTTCCTTTGAGAGAGACATGCGGGTCGCGGCAAGCTTTTTAATGCGGCGGGAGAAACGGTTGGCGAGCATCTGGTTGTAGCTGCCAAGGATGACGTTGAATTTTTTGTCACGCTCGAGACGCCATACCGGATAGTGGACCGTGACGGTCTCGCTCTTGCCGTGACGCGGCGGCATGAAGATCATGAGGCGTTTGCACTCGCCGCGGGTGACGCGCTCCAGCTCGACGAAGATCATCAACTGATGCAGCGCATCCCAGCCGAAGTGCGGTGCGACCTCGCGGATCCATTGGTCGAAGGGCGGGACAAGGAGGTCTTTCTCTGCGGTCTCTGCGGCACCCTCTGCGGTCTCTGCGTTGAGATCAGCTTCACGCAGAGAACGCAGAGTATCCGCAGAGGCCGCTGAGGAATTGTTGAGAGGCTTATTCATCTCGCTTCTCCCCGCGCTTGCGACTGATGTAGATCTGCACCAGGACGTCGACAGTTTTGCCGACGGCAAAGAAGACGATGGGCAGGACGACGGCCGATACCAGGGGCATCAGGCCGTCGCCGAGTGTGGTGAGAAGGGTCGTGCCGGCACTGACCCAGGCGAGAAGAATGTTTTTTGTGTCGTTCATGGTTGTCTCTTGCGTGCGTGCTATATATTTGATATAGTGCAATGAACGGACGATGAATGGCCGCAGCGTCTGTCAAGGCTTTTGGCGGCTCTCATGGCCACCACCCGTCCACATTCTCAAGTTAGCGCGGGATCTGCTCCGACAGATATACAGGATGGCGAAGATGGCGAAAAAGGCGTATCTGGCGAAAATGTCTTACTTTAACGTACTTGTCCAAAGATGTAGAGAATGGCGAAGCGGAAGCCCCATTTTACCGGCAGCGACTGCCGCGAATGACGAGTTATTACCACTCAACACATATGAATACCACGCAACATTTATTAGACTTGTCGCCGCGGACGATGCTCCGGCTGAGTGAAATCGAGCGGCTTATTCGCAAAGATCGACTGATCGTCCCCACACCCTCACGACGGACCTTGCTCAGGCTCTGTGATGAAGGCATCTTTGAGACAGCTCCACGCCGTCGGCTGCGAGATCCGTACCTTGTGAGCGAGGAATCATTCTTGAGGTGGGTAGCGGAATTATCAGCACGGCAGGCGTGATGGTATATTGGTCTGCCCCGATTCGCGACGTTGAGGTCACAGTCGGCATGAAA
>JBJMGO010000349.1:0-4419 GCA_045807825.1 Pyrinomonadaceae bacterium
AGCGGGCGTGCCAGCTCAGCTCAAACCCCTACGCGACGATCAAGGATGACGATAATAGCTCATTCTTTGGAATATCGGCGGTGTACTTCTTCGTCGACTCAGGCACGGCTGCCGGAACGCGAGCGTTGATCGTCTATAAGACCGACTCCGGCGCCGAAGTCACTCGGCTCGGGTATTTCTCCGACAGCGAGCCCCGTATCGAGGCCGCTCGGTATCTCTACTATGACGCGCCGTCTCCTAGAAATGGGCCCATTTCTGCGTGCCCAGAGGCAGCAAAATGGAAACGCGGCGGCGGCGGCGTGATATGGCTGCAGTCAAAGAAACTAGATCTCGACACACTGAAGAGCGTGAACCTCGGATCTCTCCACTGCGGCTATCTGGAGTAGTTCAAGTGGCGCTCGAGAAATGACTTTTCTCAGGAAGCCGCGCGTGGTAATGTCAAAAAACATTCATACAGGTTTGCTAGTTTCCAGACCAAGTATATGAGAGGTATCACTGTGCTAAAACATGTCAGTTTGTCGGTATTGTTGTGTTTCGGGTTCGTGGTGGCAGGTCTTGGTCAAGCGACCGCATTCACGTATCAGGGGAAACTTAATGACAACGGCTCCGGAGTGACGGGAAACTACGACTTTACGTTCGCGCTTTTCGACGATCCAAGCGCCGGCACTCAGCAAGGCTCGACGCTGCAGCTGACGAATGTGTCGGTGGCGAACGGCGTTTTTTCGGTGACGCTCGACTTTGGAAACCAATTCCCAGGCGGCGTATCGGGAGCTCGCTTTCTCCAGATCAGCGTCAGGCCATCCGGCGCCGGGGCTTTCACGCAGCTCAACCCACGGCAGCCTGTCAACTCAGTTCCATATGCTATCCACGCTTTGAATCCTGGTCCGCAAGGTCCGGCCGGACCAGTCGGACCTCAGGGCCCACAAGGTGTGACGGGCGCGACAGGAGCTCAGGGGCCCCAGGGTCCAACAGGCGCGACAGGACCTCAGGGGGCGCAAGGACCGACAGGAGCTCAGGGTCCACAAGGTCCGACCGGTGCAACAGGCGCGACCGGTGCCACTGGAGCTCAGGGGCCCTAAGGTCCTACAGGCGCTACCGGAGCCACAGGTCCGCCGGCCGCCGTCTCGATCGGTACTCGTCGGAACTCGACCGTAGCACCGACGCAAACTCTCGCCTTTCTCGGAGCGACCATTCCGGTCACGATCCAGGCCGGACAGGTTGTTTATTTTTCGGGCGAGGTGGCCTTTGGCACCACGAACGCGGCCGGTGCGTCTGGGCTAAGACTCTGGGTTTGCGACCAACCTTCGGGTGGGACGATCTCGACGCCGCATCCAATCGACTGGATACAGGTCGCTGCGGCGACCAACTCGGTCAATATTTATCCAATGACCGATACTTTCACAGGGCTGACGGGCACGCATACTTTTGGCGTCTGCGGCCTGACCCTTGGAACACCAACACCCTGGGATCGACAGGATTGGTCCTATGCGACTGCCGAGGTCATCGGTGGTGCATCGTTCATCACGGCTCCGACAAAAGAGGTTCCGACAGTGGACCGCAAACCTTAGTCGACCTCAAAACCTCTGTAGACATAAAGGCCCGGCGATCTGCCGGGCCTTTCTCAACTGTCTATTGTGAAGTGATTACGTTCCCGTTTCCCAGCTCGTCATGTACTCGAGCATCTCGGGCGTGAGGACGTCCATTTTTACGCCCATAGCGTGGAGCTTGAGGGAAGCGATCTCCTGGTCGACCTCGGGCGGGAGGACGTGAACACCTGCGGGCAGCTTGCCCTTTTGCTTGACGAGGTACTCGGCTGAGAGTGCCTGGTTCGCGAACGACATATCCATCACCGATGCCGGGTGGCCCTCGGCGGCGGCTAGGTTGATCAGTCGGCCCTCGCCAAGCACGATCACGCTCTTTTTGCCGTCCTTCGAGCGATATTCTTCGACCATCGGACGCCGCGAGACTGCCGGCTCCGACATGTCGCGAAGCGCGTCGAGATTCAATTCGAGGTCAAAGTGGCCTGAATTCGCGACGATCGCACCGTCCTTCATCACCTCAAAGTGCTCGCGGTCGATCACGTGGCGGTTGCCGGTCACCGTGATAAAGAAATCACCGATCTTCGCCGCGTCCTTAATAGGCAGCACGCGGAAGCCGTCCATGACGGCCTCGATAGCCTTGACCGGATCGATCTCGCAAACGATGACATTCGAGCCCATTCCGCGGGCACGCATTGCAACGCCCTTACCGCACCAGCCGTAACCCACGACAACCATGTTCTTGCCGGCGAGCAGGATATTGGTCGCGCGAATGACGCCGTCGAGCGTCGACTGGCCCGTTCCGTAACGGTTATCGAAGAAATGCTTCGTCTGAGCGTCGTTGACCGCGATAGAAGGAAAGGTGAGCACGCCCGCTGCGACCATCGCCTTTAGGCGAACGATCCCGGTCGTCGTCTCTTCGGTGGTACCAATGAGATTGCCGATCAGCTCAGGCTTCTCCTTGATCATTGTCGCGACGACATCGGATCCGTCGTCGATGATGAGGTTAGGATTTGTTTCAAGTGCTGCTTTAACGTGGCGCACGTAAGTCTCTGTGGATTCACCCTTATGTGCCATCACAGGTATGCCCCAATCGGCCACAAGGGAAGCCGCGACATCGTCTTGTGTGGAGAGCGGGTTCGACGCGATAAGCAGCGATTCCGCACCGCCGGCCTGCAGGGTACGGGCCAGATTCGCGGTCTCGGTCGTGATGTGCGCACAGGCGATGAGCTTTACGCCCACGAGCGGCTTTTCCTGCTCAAAACGCTCGCGAATGAGGCGTAGGACCGGCATTTCGCGGTCGGCCCACTCGATGCGCTGCTTGCCCTGCGGGGCAAGGTTAATGTCCTTGATGTCGTAATTCATTGCGGTTGCTGATTCAGGCATTTGTCGTCGCTCCTTTGTGATCTTCGGCGGCAGAGCGAAGAGCCTCGGCCTTGTCTGTCTTTTCCCAGGAAAATTCGTCGTTCGTGCGGCCAAAATGGCCAAAACGGGCCGTCGCCTTGAATATCGGCCGGCGAAGGTCGAGAGTCTCGATGATCGCCTTTGGCGTGAGTGAGAAATTCTCGCGAACAATGTCGGAGATCCTTTCGTCGTCGATCGTGCCGGTCCCGTGCGTGTCCACCAGCACCGACACTGGCTCCGCGACACCTATCGCGTACGCGAGCTGCACCGTGCACTTGTCCGCTAAGCCGGACGCAACGACATTCTTCGCAATATACCTGGCCATGTATGCGGCCGAGCGGTCGACCTTTGTCGGATCCTTACCCGAGAAGGCACCACCGCCGTGCGGCGCATAGCCACCGTAGGTGTCGACGATGATCTTGCGACCGGTAACGCCGGCGTCGCCCATCGGACCGCCGATCACGAACTTACCGGTCGGATTGATGTGGTATTTGGTGTTGTCATCGAGCAACTCAGCGGGAATAACGGGTTTTATAACCTTTTCCAGAATATCCGCGCGGATCTCCTCGATATTCCGGTCGTCCGTCTGCGTTGAAATGACCACAGCCTCAACACGGTAGGGCCGCCCGTCGCGATACTCGATCGAGACCTGCGACTTGCCGTCGGGACGAAGGTAGGGAATTTCGCCGCTTCTGCGAGCCTCAGAGAGCCTTCGCGTCAGATTGTGCGCCATCTGGATCGGCATCGGCATCAGCTCAGGAGTCTCGTTACAAGCATATCCGAACATCAATCCCTGATCGCCCGCACCACCTGTGTCAACGCCCTGAGCGATGTCCGGCGACTGCGTCCCAATGGCGTCGATCACCGAGCAAGTGCCCGCATCGTAGCCAAATTCGGCATTATCATAGCCGATCTCACGGATCGTCTCTCGAATGATGTCCTTATAATTGACGCGTGCCGAGGTCGTGATCTCACCCGCAACGACGGCGAGGCCGGTGGTGACGAGTGTTTCGCAAGCGACACGAGCTGTCGGGTCCTGGGTGAGGATCGCGTCCAAAATCGCATCACTTATATTATCTGCAATTTTGTCTGGATGCCCCTCTGTTACGGACTCTGACGTGAATAGAAAATTACCGCTACTCAATTTCGTAACTCCTTTACTTGTGCTGACTTTTATTGCTTCCCGAGAAAGATAACAAAACGACAATCATACCTTTGGAGCGCAGGGCTGTCAAAGCATGGGGAAGCACACCGGACGCCTTATCCACGCCGGCCTCTGCGGAGATAGCAAATATATACTCTGCGTCTGATAATAGAGATTATGTAAGGCTACTCGTATTCTTCCGAGCCGGCTACCCAGATAAATGATTGAATATCGATCATATCTCGCGGCTCAAGGTCTTTGAGACCCGAACGGATCTTCTCCGCTAACGACAGAATCTCGGAATATACCCTCCACGATGGCCGTGAGCTGTAG
>JBJMGO010000350.1:0-5764 GCA_045807825.1 Pyrinomonadaceae bacterium
GCGGGCGGCGCGGTACGCGCCATCCTGCAAAGCCTCGGAATTCACAACGTGAGGACAAAGATCCTCGGCTCGACGAATCCGCACAACGTCATTCGCGCGACCTTCAACGGTCTGCAGCGTATGAAAGACCCGATGGAGGTGGCAAGACTCCGCGGCAAGCAGTTGGAAGAGATCGTATAGCTATCAGCCATCAGCTGTCAGCCATCGGCATGAGCCTAAGCTGAAAGCTGAGTGCTGAGGGCTGAAAGCTAAATTATCATGGCAAAGAAGACTGAAAATACAGCAGCAGCGGACAGCGCGATCACGATCCAGTACTATCGCAGCAGCATCGGCTACTCGACCAAGCAGAAAACCATCGTCAGGAGCCTCGGGATCACAAAGCTCAACCAGACGGTGACGGTGCCCGACTCTGCCGCAAGCCGCGGGATCGTGGCCAAGGTGCCGCATCTGCTGAGGATAGTAGATTAGGTGTCAACAGCCCGCACGTAAGTAAGGGCTCGATGGTGCCAAAGTGGCCCTCACTCATGTGCGGGCTACTGACACGGAGACTAGAGAAATGGCTTTATCACTAAATAACCTTCATCCCGCACCGGGTTCGACGCATAAAAAGAAGCGTCTCGGCCGTGGTCCCGGTTCGGGTCTTGGCAAGACCTCGGGCAAGGGCCATAAGGGTCAGAAATCGCGCTCGGGCTACTCGAGCCGTCCCGGATTTGAGGGCGGTCAGATGCCTTTGCAGCGTCGCCTGCCCAAGCGCGGATTTACCAATATATTCAAAAAGCAGTGGGTCGAGATCAGCCTCGCGAAGATCGAGGAGAACTTTAAGGCGGGAGAGGACGTCACGCCCGAGATCCTCCACGAGCGGGGACTGATCAAAAAGGCTAAGCACGATCTTGTGATCCTAGGCACAGGCGAGATCACCAAAAAGCTCAACATCTCGGCGCATCGCTTTACAAAGACGGCAAAGGAAAAGATCGAGAAGGCCGGCGGCACGGCAACGGCGATCACGAAAGCAGCCGCAGTCGAAGCGGCTTCCTAGAGGTGGTCAGTGGCCCGCCGTCGGTGGTCAGACTCCGAACCTCTAGCTAAAATGTACTTTCTGATCATTGGCCACCGACAACTGGCCACTGTTTAATATGGAGAAGTTTTTTAACGCCGTCTCTAACATGTTCAAGGTTCCCGAGCTGAGGAAGAGGATCCTCTTCACGCTCGGGCTTCTTGCCGTGTACCGCCTTGGAGCTCACATTCAGGCACCCGGCATCAACTCCGTTCAGCTCGAAAAGGTCTGGAGTGAGGTCGCCGGCACGCTGCTCGGCGTACTCGACTTGTTCTCAGGCGGCAACTTTCGCACGATCTCGGTCTTTGCACTCGGCGTCACTCCATACATCACCGCATCGATCATCATGCAGCTTCTACCGGTGCTATCGCCGGCGATGAAAAAGATCCAGGAAGAAGGCGAGGTCGGCCGGCAAAAGATGAATCAGTGGACGCGGTACTCGACCGTCGTTCTATGTGCGGTCCAGACTTTCTTTGTCTCGACCTGGCTGTCGCGAAACAACATCATAGCGGGAACCTGGTGGGCGACGGCGATGATCGTTATCACGCTGACTACCGGAACGATCTTTGTAATGTGGCTCGGTGAGCAGATCACGGAGCGAGGGGTCGGAAACGGGATTTCGCTTCTGATCTTTGCTGGTATCGTGATCGGACTTCCGCGTGGCCTGCAGCAGGTCTCGGGACGTATCGGCTCGGGCGATACTTCACAGATCATCGGCGTCGTCTTCATGGTGGTGGTCCTCGTAGCTCTGATCGCATTGATCGTCTACGTTGAGTCCGCGCGAAGGAATATCGCGATCTCATACGCCAGCCGCCGCGTGGGTAACCAGACATTCCGCGGTCAGGAGACGAGTCTCCCGCTCAAGATCAACATGGGCGGCGTTATCCCGGTGATCTTTGCGTCATCGGTGCTGGCGATGCCGCAGACGCTGTTCTCGGCTTTTCCGCCCGACCAGAATAATCCTGACTCCGCGTGGTCAAAGGTCTACTCGTTCTTTCAGCAGTTTCACGGCGGCGATCCTTATTACGAGCTCGTATTCCTGTCGCTGATCGTTCTGTTCACGTTCTTTTACATCACGATCATCTTCAACACGGACGAGGTTTCGGACAATCTCCGTAAGCACGGTGGTTTCATCGCTGGCATTCGTCCCGGCGCGCAGACGGCGGACTACCTGAATTCGATCCTGACGCGGTTGACCTTTGTCGGTGCGGTTTACCTGTGCTTTGTGGCGTTCATCCCGCAGTTGTTGTTGAGCGGGTTCAAGGTCGCACGTCTTCCGTGGATCGGTGCGTCGGTGGATAACTTCCTGACTTCAACGTCTGGTCTGAGCTGGATACCCACGGGTCTTGGATACCAATTCTATTTCGGCGGTACGAGTTTGCTCATCCTCGTCGGCGTTGCGATGGACACTGTTTCACAGGTCGAGGCCCAGCTCGTGATGCGAAATTACGAAGGCTTTTTAGGAGCGGGCTCCAGACTCCGCGGCCGCAGAAGCTAAAGCGAATTCATCACAAAGTCACAAAGCACACAAAGGTTTTTATTTTTATCTTTGTGTCCTTTGTGGCTTTGTGGTGAGCAAGATTTTGATGGATAAGATCATTGTACTTATCGGTGCACCCGGTGCGGGAAAGGGAACTCAGGCGAGGCTCCTGCAAGAGCGTCGCGGAATCCCGCAGATCTCGACGGGTGACATCTTTCGCGAGATGAAGTCCGGCGACACGCCGCTCGCTCGCGAGGTACAGGGGATCATGGCGTCGGGCAAGCTGGTGTCGGATGAGGTGACGTATCGGATCGTTAAGGACCGCACTTCAAGAGACGATTGCAGCCGCAGCTACATTCTCGACGGGTATCCTCGAACCGCCGTCCAAGCCGCGCAGCTCGAGGAGCTTGCAAAGGAGCAAGGTAAGGAAATTCAAGCGATCGAGGTCGATGTTCCTCGTGACGAGCTGATGCGGCGTCTCACCGGGCGACGGACGTGCCCCATTTGCGGCGAGATATACAATATTTACTCGAAGGCTCCGGCCGTTGACGGTCGCTGCGATCTCCATCCGGAGGTTGAGCTCCAGCATCGAAGTGACGATCACGAGGACAAGGTCCGCGTGCGGCTCGAAACCTATGACGAGCTAACGAAACCGGTACTCGAGTACTATGAGCGGACCGGTCGTCTGAGCAAGATCGATGGGACAGGAGAGATAGAGGATATCTACGGTGAATTGGAGGGGTTGATCTAGCCACAGAGCACACAGAGACCACTGAGGTTTTTCTCGGTAATCCATGTGTTTTCGGTGGCTGATATTCAGGAAATGATCATCGCGAAATCAGCAAAAGACCTCGATAAAATGCGTGCCGTCGGCGAGTTGATTGCGGGAGTGCGTGAGGAGCTGCGCGTTATGGTCAAGCCAGGCATTTCGACGATGGAGCTGAACAACGCCGCCGACCGGATGATCCGTGATGCCGGCGCGTTACCGACGTTTATCGGGTACCACGGCTTCCCCTACGCGATATGTGCGTCGGTCAATGATGAGATCGTTCACGGATTTTCTAAGACCACACCGCTCAAGGATGGCGACATCGTTTCGCTCGACATGGCGGCGACTTACCAAGGATTTGTCGGTGACACCGCGATCACAGTTCCCGTGGGTGACATCACGGATGATCTGAAGCAGCTAATAAACGTCACTGAGGAGTGTCTCGAGCTGGGCATCGCCGCTAGCCGCGTCAACAACCGCGTGGGCGATATCGGTGCCGTCATTCAGCAGCACGCGGAGAAATACGGCTACGGCATTGTGCGCGACTACACCGGTCACGGAATCGGTCGCCAGATGCATGAGGCGCCGCAAATCCCAAATTACGGCCGTGCGGGCACAAAGGAGCGCATTCGAGCCGGGTATTGTTTCGCGATTGAGCCAATGCTCAATGTGGGTACTGCCGAGACGCGGACGCTGAGTGATAAATGGACGGTGGTCACGCTCGATGGTAGGCCGTCGGCCCATTTCGAGCACACTTTAGCGGTCACGCCAGATGGTCCTGAGGTACTCACGCTTACTAAAGATCAGAAAAAGCTGCGATATGAGGCCCAAACAACAGCTCTCGCAGCTTGAAAGTATTGATTTCATTAGGTAATATCAATAGTTTGCCCAACTATTCCGCTCGCGCGGGATTTGAATCAAAGGGCGAGAGGCATTATGAAAGTCAGGCCTTCGGTAAAAAAAATGTGTGAGAAGTGCAAGGTTATCCACCGCAAGGGTGTCGTGCGTGTCATCTGCGATAACCCAAAGCACAAACAACGGCAGGGATAGAATTATGGCTCGTGTAGCAGGTGTTGACCTACCGCCCAATAAGAGGGCACAGATCGGAATGACCTACATCTATGGTGTGGGCAAGTCACGCGCGACGGCGATCCTCAACGAAGCCGGTATCGGTGTCGATGCAAAGATCCGCGAACTCAGCGAAGACGAGCTGAACAAGATCCGCACGATCATCGACCAGCAGGGAGAGATCGATGGCGACCTGCGTAAGCGGGTCCAGATGGATATCAAGAGGCTGAAGGATATTGGCTGCTACCGCGGTCTGCGTCATCGTCGCGGCCTGCCCGTTCGCGGGCAGAGGACGTCGACGAACGCCCGCACACGCAAAGGCCCGCGTAAAGCCGCGGTCGCCAAGAAGAAGGCACCGGGTAAGAAGTAGAGTTTTATGGCTAAAGCAGCAGGCGATAAGAAAAAGACCTTTAAGAAGAAGGAGAGAAAGAACATCCCCGTGGGGATCGTCCATATCTCGGCTTCCTTCAATAACACGCTCATCTCGATTACGGACGCGCAGGGCAATCTGCTCGCGCAGTCGTCGTCGGGAGCTCGTGGTTTTCGCGGCAGCCGTAAGGGCACGCCCTTCGCCGCACAGCAGGCGGCCGGCGAGGTCGCCCGCAAGGCCGTCGACGCGGGAATGCGCGAGGTCGAGGTCCGCGTAAAAGGTCCCGGCGGCGGCCGCGAGTCGGCGATCCGTGCGATCGCACAGGCCGGCATTCGCGTCACGAGCATTCGCGACACGACGCCGATCCCGCACAACGGATGCCGTCCGCCAAAGCGCCGACGCGTTTGAGGTTCTTGTATTCCAGATCTCGGAATTTGAAATTCGAGATCTGAAAAGAGTTATCAAAAGGAAGAAGGGCTACGGCCTGTAAACTTTTCCGTCCGACAGAGGCGGAGGCAGAAAACAAACTATGGCTAGATATAGAGAAGCGGTGTGCCGTCTGTGCCGCCGCGAAGGTGGAAAGTTATTTCTAAAGGGCGACCGTTGCTACAAACCCTCATGCGCTATCGAGAAGCGCGGCACCAACCCTCCGGGACAGCACGGCGCTGCGCGTCGGAAGATGATCCAGGGTTACGGTGAGCAGCTGCGCGAGAAGCAAAAGGTAAAGCGCATCTACTTTGTTCTCGAGAAGCAATTTCGCAACTATTTCGAAAAGGCGCGTCGCCAAAAAGGCGTCACGGGCGAGAACCTCCTGTTCATGCTCGAGCGTCGCCTCGATAACGTGGTTTACCGCTCCGGATTTGCGACCTCACGTCGTCAGGCACGTCAGCTAGTGAATCACGGTCACATCACCGTCAACGGACGGAAGGTGAATATTCCCTCATTTCAGGTCAAGCAGGGCGACGTTGTCGCCGTTAAGGACCGCACGATAAAGAATCCGCACGTGGACAGCGCCTGGTCGAC
>JBJMGO010000351.1:0-5102 GCA_045807825.1 Pyrinomonadaceae bacterium
AACTCATCGATAGCGGCTGCGCGGTTGCGCTCTCGACGGACTTCAATCCAGGCTCGGCACCATGTCCTTCGCAGCAGATGGCTATGGCGATAGCGGCGAGGTATCAAAAGCTTCTCCCGGCAGAGTGTTTGAATGCGGCTACGGTCAACGCCGCACACGCGATCGGCAGCGGTGGGAAGGTCGGGTCAATGGAGCTCGGAAAACAGGCACACATTCAAATCCTAGACTGTTCAGACTACCGCCAGTTGGCATATGAGTTTGGCGGGAATTTGGTTTCACGCGTCTTTGCCTCAGGCCGCGAGGTTCTAAACTAATGACGATGAAAGAGATCGTCATTGACGGCGAGAGTCTGACATTTGAGCAGGTATCGGCGGTCGCCTACGGATCGCCGGATTCGCCCCGCGTCGTGCTTTCTGCTCTTGCCAAGGAGCGTGTGCAGCGGTGCGCGGACGCGGTGCAGGCGCTGCTCGATCGCGGCGAGATCGCGTACGGCATAACGACCGGCTTTGGGGCATTCAAGGACAAACTGATCGGTCCGGAAGACGCCGCTCTACTGCAAAAGAACATCGTTCTGAGTCATGCGGTGGGTGTGGGCGATCCGTTCGACACCGCAACGGTCAGGGCGATCATGCTGATCCGTGCGAATACGCTCGCGCGTGGATTCTCAGGCATACGGGTAGAGACGCTGGACCTGATCCTGGAGTGCTTGAATCGCGGTGTTCACCCCATCATTCCGGAAAAGGGAAGCCTCGGGGCGAGCGGAGATCTGGCTCCTCTGGCCCATTTCGGGTGCGTGCTCATCGGCGAAGGTGAGGCGGAATATCAGGGTGAAATCCTCAGTGGTGCGGAGGCATTGACGCGGGCCGGATTGTCGCCGAGCGTGCTGGCAGCAAAAGAGGGCCTCGCGATCACCAACGGCACGACCGTCATGACTGCTCTCGGTGTGCTGCAGACGATCCGTGCGCGCAAAGTCGCTGAGCTCGCTGACATCAGCGGATGTTTGAGCCTGGAAGCACTGCACGGGACGATCACCGCCTTCGACGAGCGGATCCACGAGTTGCGGCCGCATCCGAGACAGGTTGAGTCGGCACGGCATCTTCGAGCCGTGCTGAAGGAGAGTCAGTTATGCCGTGATTTTGAACCATCGAACGTGCAGGATGCGTACACGCTTCGCTGCATGCCTCAGGTACATGGTGCGTGCCGCGATGCCGTAGTTTATGCAGAGTGGCTATTGAGGATCGAGTTAAATGCGGTGACAGATAATCCGTTGATATTTGTGAATGATGACGCGTCGATCGAGGTGATCAGCGGCGGGAATTTTCATGGCGAGCCTCTCGCGCTGGCGTTTGACTATCTAGCAATAGCCTTGTCAGAGCTGGCAAATATCGCTGAGCGACGGATAATGCGGCTCACGGATGAGGCATCGAATCAGCACGCTTTGCCGCCGTTCCTGACAGAGCATGGCGGCTTGAACTCGGGATTCATGATCGTGCAGTACACCGCCGCTGCGTTGTGCACGGAGAACAAGATCCTCGCACATCCTGCAAGCGTCGACACGATTCCAAGCTCTGCAAACGTCGAGGATCACGTCTCGATGGGTGCGACGGCCGCGAGAAAGCTGCGGTCGATCGCCAACAACCTTGAGAGCATCCTCGCCCTGGAGCTTCTTTGCGCGGCGCAGGGAATTGACTTCAGATTCAAAGCCGCGGGGCGTGAGCTCCGACTTGGTCTCGGAACGCGAGGCATCTACAAGAGCATTCGCGAGGTTGTACCCTTCATCGGGAATGACGTCTACATGAAGCAGTACATCGATGCCGTGTGGAAGATCGTAAAGGAATGGCGGCCGCCAATGATAAAGAACAACTAGAATGGTACACCCGGCAAGATTCGAACTTGCGACCCTCTGATTCGAAGTCAGATACTCTATCCAGCTGAGCTACGGGTGCACATGAAGATTGATTGTAAGTAGCCCTTCCTCTGCTTGCAAGCCGGTCACGCGAACCAAGTCGTGATGGCGTACCGCCTCCCGTGAGTAATGGGCGTGACCTCATGGACGATGTCCGGGCGGAACGCGACCATCATTCCCGACTCGCTGTCGAGCGGTATTCCTATGCCAACCCACGCGGGATCTTCCACAAGTCCGTAAAAGGTCAGGCTACCCCCGCAATAGTCTCCCTCGCTTGGCTCGTCGCCCTGCTGATTCAGGAAGAGTGTAACGGCGAGCTTTCGCGAACGGATGAGTTCAGGAGCATCCGGATCGTCAACGATGTCTCGATGTGGCTTATAGAAGTCTCCGGGATCGTAACGAGTAAACTTGAGCGGTTGGATTTGTCTCAGCTCCACCTGAAACCGCTCGGACAGTTCATGGCTGACCTCAAAAAGTAGTCGGTGAAGTTCAGGCTTGGTGTCGGCGGAGTAAGAAACCTCCTTGCGCCGTTTCACTTCTTCACGGACATTGAGTCCATAGCCTTGGCTCCAAACGTCGCCGTCGCCAATAGCTCCGGCGTCGATCTCGCGACAGACGTATTCACATAAAGAGGGTGGGAGAAAGTCCTCTCTAATGAAGACGCCGAGCTGATCAAGTTTTTTAGCGAGAGCCATCGATCGTGATCGTGGGCGGACTGTTCGGATCGACGGGAACTGAGATCGGCGCCGTCGGTTGACACGTGCCAAAGGTGCCCTCTGTGAGGAAACATGTCAGGCCGGCGCAGCACGGGAGACCCGATCCCTGCTGGCAGCTCTGACCGACCGCTATACACGCACTTGCGGCGTGAAGAGCCGGCGGCGCGGCGAGGACCATAACGATCGGTAGCGCGACCCTTAGCGCCGCAGCCTGTTTTAGCAGGGTACGACGAGACACGTGCTTTTCCGAGAATGGAACGGTGTGCCCGTCAGCCAGCAGGTTTCGCCGGCGAAACTCCTCAACGGTGTTCCAGATCAGATCGTCGTCAACCGCAGATCCGGCCTTTTCCGCCAGAAAGCGCTGTGCATCGGCGACGGTGGATCGCCCATCGCATGCACCCATTATTACGGCTGCCGGGGCGTTTAGGCAGAAGGCCGTATTCGTGTCCACGTCATAAATGAGCGTCTCATCAGCCAATTCTTTAATGACGAGCCCGCTAGTCTTGACCCTCGGCAGGATCCGATCATCTCCCATGTTATTCTCCCTCCAAAGTTTCGATTTTCACTGCTGCAAGGTTCTTATATATCCAACTATAGCTTTGATCTCTTCGGGCTTGAGCTTTGTCTTAAAAGCGGGCATGCCGTCATCGGGATCGCCATCCTGAATATCCTTGACGAGATCATCGTCGGAATGTTTCTTTGAATGCCCGGCTGTCAGATCGGCAGGCTTGAGCTTCTTGCCCGCGACAGTGACCGGACCACCTTTACCGGTGTCCCGGTGGCAGATCTGGCAGCTCTCTGTATACAGCTGTTTGCCATCCAGCTGTGTGGTCGTGGCTGAGTTTACGTTGCTGTTGGCCGTAGTCGCGGCTGCAGAATTAGGGCTTGGTGCGGCAGCACTGTTGGCCTTGTTAGACACTCCATTGTTGCCCGAGGCACCGCCGCACGCTGTGATCGCCGCAATTGAGAAACTAATGAGGACAATGAGCTTCAGATCACGCATGCCGCAACTTCTCCAGGTGATTGTTTTAAATTCGAGAAAAGTTTAACTTAATGCCACCGGAGCGGCAACAACCTTTTCTGGTAACAAGTATGAGAATCGCCACTTTTCTTATCGTTTCTACTATTGTATTCGTCTCTGGGGGTGTCACCTCCGGCCAAAAGGTCGTGCTCCCGGATCTCAAATCAGACGTGACGGTGCGACGAGACGGACGCTCTATTCCATACGTCGAGGCTAAGAACGACAGCGATCTGTACTTCGTCCAAGGCTACGAGACTGCCCGCGATAGGTTGTGGCAAATGGACCTGATGCGGCGTCTCGCACGCGGCGAGACTGCTGAGATCTTTGGTAATGCAGCGCTCGAGCAGGATAAACGCTGGCGCCGTTTCGGCTTTGCCGGCGTGGCGAATGACAGCCTCGCGAATCTCAGTCCTGAGCTGCGTGCAGCTCTAAACGATTACTCAAGAGGTGTTAATGCGTACATAGCATCTCTCTCAGATAAGCAGCTGCCCATCGAATTCCAGATACTCCAATACAAGCCGCGACAGTGGGCCCCTACGGATACGCTTGTGATCGGGAAGATCCTCGCGGACGCACTAAGCACTACATGGCAGAACGATCTTCTCCGCGCCTCCCTCACGCAGACGTTGTCGGAGGAGAAATTGGCTGATGCCGAAAATGAGATCACCTTATACGACGTTGTGCTCTATGGGAAGGACACGAGCCGAACCCGGGGCATATCCGCGGTGCCGCCAGTCTCCGCCGCTGTGCTGGCATTCGCCGAAAAGGACGCGAAGCTTCGCGAGCAGGGACTCTCGATGGTAGGTCTTTATGCGGAGGACCTGGCGGCGAGTAACAACTTCGTGGTCTCGGGTAAGCGCACCGTGGACGGTAAGCCGATCCTCGAGAATGACCCGCACCTGCAGGCGACCGCTCCGGGCATTTGGTACATGATCCATCTCTCGACGCCGACGATGAGGGTTGCGGGTGTGACATTCCCAGGAGGGCCCGGCGTGGTGCTAGGGCATAACGAATTCATCGCGTGGGGGGCGACCAATGTTGGGCCGGATGTTCAGGACGTTTATGCAGAGACGTTCAATGAGAATGGCGATGTAAAGACCCCGAATGGCTGGACCGCCGCAAGCCTGCGTCACGAGACGATTGCAGTGCGGCCGAATCCTTTAAGCCCGCAGACTAGCAATGTCATAGTCGATTACACCGATACGCCGCATGGGCCGGTCATCTCCGAGGATGGCGGCAAGAAGTATGCTCTTCGGTGGACCGCTCTCGATCCAAAGAATCAGGAGTTTGAGGCGTTTTTTCAACTCAACCGCGCGAGGAACTGGGACGACTTTCAAAAGGCGCTGAGGACCTATGGTGGCGCGACACAGAATTTCATCTACGCGGATGTGAAGGGAAATATAGGCTGGTATGCCGCGGGCCGCATCCCCATCCGCCGCGTGGGCGATGGGCGTGTACC